>JACRBX010000256.1 GCA_016219225.1 Deltaproteobacteria bacterium | reverse complement strand
GACTGGAGAAACGACCTGGTTAAGGTAAGTTTAAAAGGGGGGGGGTTGCTTCTTCTGATGTCCCCCTTCTTATGGCGGTTAAAGGAAAAAATAAAAAACTTACAACACCTTGGTTTTACTGAAGATCATACTGAACCAACAGGGTCATTGGATTAGAAAAATTGCAAGCAACAAAAATAGGAGATTACCATGGATAGTCTGTCTGGAATCTATCTGTTGGGCATTGGAGTGTCTATAGCAATTCTCTTCTTCTTTATTTTTTCTTTATGGGGGGATATTACTTTTGGGTTCCTGATCTGGCTTTTTGCCGCTATTTTCCTGGGCAAGGAATTCTTCTTGATCTCCATTACCGGGGTGCCGGATATTTATATGGAACGATTGGTTTTTGTCGCCCTGTTGGCGGTTTTCATTTATGAGATCTGGATGGGACGGGGGGGGATATTACCGAATAACACTATAGACTACTTGATGTTATTGATGCTGGGGATTCTATTGGTTTCTATGTCCTTAACCGGTTTTCTGGCGGCCCGGGCCGATGAGCTGCAACCCTTTACCGCCTTTCTGAGCGGTTTTTTATACCCCTTTTTCTTTTATTATTTCGGCAAGACCATGATCAATTCCGAACAGAGGATCCGGATTCTGCTTTGGAGTTTTTTTCTGCTCTTCATTTATCTGGTCATTACCAACTACCTGGAGCATTTCAAGATCAACAGCCTGATCTTTCCCAAATACATCACCAATCCCCTGATCGGTATTCATTACGGTCGGGCCCGAGGGCCGTTCGGTCTGGCTCCGGTCAACGGCTGGTTTGTGGTCTCTCTTTTTATCCTGGCCCTTTTTTTGAGATCAAAGATCACTAATGAAGGCTTAAGGTTTTTTATGTTGCTACTTTTGCTCCTGTCGATTCCGGCCATATTTTACACTTACACTCGGGCGGTCTGGCTTTCTTTCCTCTTGGCGCCGTTGGCTGTTTTTATCTTTGCCAAGGGTATGGTTTTTCGTGCCCGCTTTCTGGTCTTCCCATTGATATTCTTACTACTTTATGTTTCTCTAAATTGGCAGAATATTTCCGGCGCGGAACGGGAGGCGGGAGGAGTTGTTCAGATCTCAGAGGTTCAGGACCGGATTGCCCTTTATGAAGCCACCAAGGCTATTTTTAAGGAGCGTCCAATTTTCGGGGTCGGATTTGGACGGTTTGGAAGGGAGGCCAACTTTTATGCGACCGGTCTGGGTGTAAGGACCAATGTCGCGGCCACTTCTCAGCATAACCTCTTTTTTTCATTGGCCTCCGAAGTGGGGATCATTGGCCTTCTTCCTTTCATCCTTATCCTTTTTTTCAGCTTGCGGTACAGTTGGTTGTTGTACCGTCAATCCGGGGAAGAAGGGATAATCAGCCGGGATCTGGTGGTTTCCTTCTGGGCCATAATGATTGTGTATATCGTCAATGCTTCATTTATTCAAACCCAATACTTTCCGTCGGCCAATGCCTTCATCTTTTTATGGATAGGCACCATAGTGGGCCTCTATCAGCGACGAAAACTGGAAGAATTTGATCAAGAACTTGAACCGGCCAGACCCGGAGAGCCCGTACATTTGCGAGTTTAAAGAACGAAACCGAGGAAGCGATTGATCGATGAAGGATCTCCCAAATCAATCCCTTTTGGTAAAGAGGTGCAAAGGATTAATCTGGAACCTGGCTTACATCTCCGGTCTTTTACACCTTTTGGAAAGGATAAAAAGAAAACCGGAATTTAAGGGGTTTATTTTTTTCTATCATCGTATTCACCCGGATCCAAAAGGTGACTTTCTTAATTTGAGTATTCCCCCATCCCTTTTTCAGAGACAATTGAATTTTTTAAAAAAAAAAGGAATTTTTGTTTCACTGGAGGAGTTTCTGTTTTCCTCAAAAAGGGCTCATTCATCGTCTCTTTCCATCCCCCAAATAGTCCTCACATTTGATGACGGTTATCAAGATGTTTTTGAATACGCCTGGCCGATCATGAGGTCAAACGGCATTTTCCCGACCTTTTTTATTTGTACCGATCCGCTGTTCAGGGGGATACCGCTTCTCTGGGACTTCCTGGCAAAGGCGGTACAGGATGATCCAAGAGAAGAACTCCAATTAAAAAATCCTTCAGGATTGAGTTCATGCTATTCTCTCAGAACCCCTTCGGATAAAATAAATACGGTCGGCCGACTGAATCAAATTCTTTTTGGTTATGAGCGTCAAGAGTTAAAAAAGGTCCTGGCCGATCTTTTCCCGGCGTTCAAGAGAAATAATAGAGGGGATGAGGAGAGGCTTTATTTAGGGCCGGAGCAAGTCAGGACCGCCTTTAAGGAGGGAATTCAGATTGGGGCCCACACAGCCTCCCATCCCTGTTTACCTGAAATCCCAAAGGAGGGATGGGAAAAGGAAGTTTTGGATTCGAAAAAAGAGCTGGAATCTCTATTAGACCGGGAAGTGCCCTTCTTTGCCTATCCGGCCGGAGAATTCAATTCCGAAGTCAGGAACTACATAGAGCACATTGGATTTAGGGCGGCTTTGACTACAGGGAAAAGGCCGGTTTTTTCAGATACTCAGGATCTCTATACCGTTCCCCGCATTTGCCCGGCTTTTGTGATCTCAAGGGGGAAATTTTATGCTTTGGTTTCAGGGGTAAAACCGGAATGGTTTGTTCCTTGACACCGTCCTTTTATGGAGGGGAGCTTTCAACACCAGGACACTGATCCGGACTGGGAAAGAAATGGTTTTTTTATGAGACTAATCGATATTGTTTATTCCCTTTGGAGGCGAAGGAGATGGGTGCTTCCATACCTGATCTCCGGACAGTTTTTAAAAAGGGAATCGACACCGGTTTCAGACCCGACCCATGTCCTTTTTTTAATAGTGGACCATTTTGAACCGTCTTACGGAAATGTGTATCCCAAACGGCAGTTGGAACGGGTAGAACAATGGAGGACCCGTTACCCGGAAACGATTCAGGGTTTCAGGGATAGTGAGGGCAAAAGCCCCCAATATACCTGGTTCTATTTCGGGGAGGAAGAGGGCCATCTGAAAAACCTTTCTGAATTGTGCTTTATGGGATTAGGAGAAATTGAACTGCATATTCACCATGGACCGGAGGACTGGATTCCCTACTATTGGAAGAAATGGACACAGGACGGTTTCATTGATTTAATTGAAAAACAAAAGGCCCTTTTTTCTAAATTTGGGGCCTTGATAACTGCGGAAGAATCCCCCCAAAAAATTTTTGGATTTATTCATGGCATGTTTGCCCTGGATAACAGTTTTTGGGAAGATTGCGGGTTGAAGGGGGAATTGGACCTTTTAAAGGACCTTGGCTGTTATGCCGATTTTACCTTTCCGGCCCCGGGTACCACCCAACCTCCTTTGATCAATTGCCACTATTTCCCTCAAGGGGACTCCAGACAAGGCCCTTCGTATTTTAAAGGGGAAGTCCTTAAAAGTGGAACCCTTAATAAGGATAAGGTCTTGATCTTCCAGGGGCCGTTAGGATATCTCCGGAAAGGAATGCACTTTTCTTTTGAAGACGGGTTGCTGGCTGAAGAACAACCGATAACCCCTGAGAGGATCCATTTTTGGATCTCTCGAGGAATTCATGTCCCGGGTCGCCCGGATTGGATTTTTGTCAAAGTCTATACCCATGGGACCAATGAGGGGAATCTGGAGTATCTCTTAGGAGAAGGGTTGTCTGACCTTTATAGCCAGTTACAGAATTTTTGTGAGGCCTCTCCCTCCTATCAGTTACATTATGTTACGGCCAGAGAAGCCTATAATATTGCAATGGCCGCTGCATCCGGAGCGGGGGGGAATCCGGGACAATTTCGGGATTATCTTATCCCGCCCTATGCTAATCGCGTTATTTCCTCCGATCAGCCTTATCGATTGGAAAGCTATACTCCGGGGGCCTGGTCTTTGAGCCTGATCCGTCCAGGGAAAACGTCCCTCCAGGTGGAAGGCGAACCCTCTATAAACCTGAAGGCTGATTTTTTGGTGCGGGTCCGGATGGTCCAAAATGAAGAAGGGGAATTGACCCTTCAAATGGAAGGCAAAGATCAAGTGGAGGGCCGGATTGGCCTGTCCCGTCCCAACTGCTTCAGAGTGTTACCGGAAGTCCTGGAAGGAACATTAGAGGTGTTGGATCGGAACGGGGGAACCGAAATGGTCTTTAAGGGGTTTTGTTCATCCCAGGGCCGGCTTCAAGTGGTTTGGAATCCTTTAGTTCGAAAATAGGGTCCGTCTTCCAAGGAGCCTATTTTTCATGCTTCGTGGTGCCATACCCCAAAAGGCGGGGCATGGCGGTTTAATGCGAAAATAATGTTTCAAGTTGCAAGAGGCAGGTTTTAAGCGTGAAAAACCTTGGACCCTGTACCTTGGAGGGATATTGATTTCGAGGTTGCAAAAGGCTTATCAGGAAGGAGGCCTTTCCCTGATATTCCACAGGGCGAAAGAGCATCTTTTTCAGACCCATTCAGCCTGGTGGTTTTGCCGGGACCTCCAAGAGCCTTTGCCCCGTTTTGATCTTCCTTTCCGGGTCGAACTTAGCCAGGAACCTCGGGAGTCGATTATTGAATACATGAAAAGGAAGAAATATCTTTCCGCAGAAGAATATAGGGTCGGGATGGAGAATGGACATTGGTTTTTGGGACTTATAGCCGACCAGGAAGTGAAAGGGTTCTGTAAATTGGGTTTCAGAAAGGTCTTTCTTTATGACACCCATACGATCCTGTCCCTCCCGAATGGTGCCAGCTTTATTTACGAGTACGAAGTGGATGAACCGTTACGGGGAAAAGGGGTAGGGAAGGTTATTGTCGCTACCGTCTTAAGGATGTGCGCCGAGGAGGGGTTGCGTTACACCTTCTGCCATATCCCTCCAAAAAACGTCGCTTCCACCCGGGTCGTTGAAGATTGCGGTTTCAGAAGGCTGGAATCCATACGATTTGTTGAGGTGGCTGGTTTTAAATGGAAAAGCCGGAAGATCGAAGATCTCCTGGCCCAGGCTATAAAGAATTGAACTGAGGCGTTTCATGGTTTGGAATAGATTTTCTCCTCCCGTAAAAGTTTTTCACATAACCAATACCTTACGAACCGGAGGAGCGGAAACTTCCCTTTGTCTTCTGGTAAAAAATCTTGATCGAAGCCGCTTTTCCCCCCTGGTAATCTGCACCAGAGAGGGCGGACCCTTGGAAGAGGATTTGGTGAAAGCGGGCATTCCGGTTAAGATTCTTAATCGTTCGCTTCGGTCGATCCTCCTCTTTCCTTTATTCCTCTGGGATGTGCTGGCAACCCTTTGGGATTTATATCGCCTTTTTAAAAGGGATCGCCCGGCAATTGTCCAAACCTATCTGCCCGCCAGCGAATACCTGGCCTTGATAGCCGGTAAATGGGCCGGTGTCCCCGGTTTGATTTATACTTTTCTGACCAGTAACTTTTTGCCCGAAAGACAAGGCCGAAGTTTACGGTCCTGGCTGAGAATAGGACTGACCCGTTTTCTTTGCAGGATTTCCCAGACGATAGTGGCCAATTCCCAGGCCGTAGAAAAAAAGCTCCTGAAGATTTTCCCGGAATATTCTCCTTGGATTCGAGTCATCCCGCAGGGCATTGATTTAAACCAGTTTGAGAGTATCTCTTCGGGAGGCGCGATAAAGAAAAAGATCGGTATGGGTCCGGATGCCTTGTTAATTACGGTAATAGGCAGGTTAAGTCCGGTTAAAAATCAGGCCATGCTTCTGAAGGCTTTCCAGGGATTATCCCAAAAGTATCCTGACCTACGCTTAGCTGTCGTCGGGGAAGGCCCTATGAGGGAGCCTCTTTTGGCTTTGAGGAGGGAGCTTGGGCTCGATCAAACGGTCCATTTTCTTGGCAGGATGCCCAGCGTGGCTGATGTCCTGGCCGAAACCGACATCTTTGTCAGCACCTCCCGTTGGGAAGGTCTTCCCCTGGCTATTTTGGAGGCTATGGCCGCTTCGGTACCGGTCGCTGCCACGGCCGTTCCCGGGATACAGGAATTATTGGAAGAAGAGGGAGGGGTCCTGGTCGCCCTGGACGATTGGGAGGAATTGGAAAGGACTCTGGATCGATTTATTCAGGATCCGGGGCTGCGGGAAAGGGTCGGGAGGAAGGGAAAAGAACGGGCCTCCAGATTCTATTCTTTGGATGCCTATATCCACCGATGGCAGGACCTTTATGAAGAACTCATTCGAAAGGCCCAATCCAGGGGGCTTCCAAAGGGAACCTTCAGCGAGTGAGAAATCATGACCTATAAGATCCTCTTCGTGGTGACCTCCTTAACTACCGGGGGGGCGGAAAGGTTGCTGGTTCAGATCCTTAAGCGGTTGAACCGGGATTTGTTTCAACCGGTAGTCGTTTGTCTCAAAGAGCCGGGTCCTCTGGCCGATGAGCTTTCCGCCTGGCAAATACCGGTTTACAGCCGGTTGCTTAAAAACAAGTACGATCTTCGGGTCTTTTTCCGTCTCTTGACCATTATTCGCCAGGAAAAGGTCCAGGTCCTTTGGGTCCATAGTACCGGGGATAAAATGTTCTGGGGACGTTTGACTGCTAAAATGGCCGGCGTTCCGGTTATCCTGGCCTCCATCCATTTTATGGGTAATGAAGGACAACGGGAGAGCATCCTGGGCCCTTTGAACAAAGCCCTGACCCCTATTACCGACCGATTTATGGCGGTTTCAGAGAACCAGGGACGCTACCTGATCGAGAATGAAGGCATCCCGTTCCAAAAGATGGTCGTCATTCCGAATGGAATTGATTTGGCGCATTTCCAACCACAGAAGACACCGGGGGAAGTCAGAGAGGCGCTTGGACTGGGTAAAAGGATATCGATCGTCGGACAGGTGGCCAACCTGAGGCCGGTTAAAGGTCATGGCCTGTTGCTTCAGGCCGTAAAGAGGGTGGTGGAAAAACAAAAAGAGGTCGCCTTTCTTTTGGTCGGGGATGGCCCCGAACGGAAGAGCCTGGAAAAGGTTTGTCTGGACCTTGGCCTGGACGGGGTGGTTCATTTTTTAGGCGATCGAAAGGATATACCGGATCTGATCGGGTGTTTCGATGTGGGCACCCTGACTTCCGAAATGGAAACTTTCCCCTTGGCTATTTTGGAATACATGGCCTTAGGAAAGCCGGTGGTAGCGCCGGACATCGGGGGTATCCCCGAATTGATCACCCATGGCATTGAAGGATTGCTCTTCCCCCCCGGCGATGCCGAGGCCCTGGCCGACCGCCTTCTTCAACTTCTTTCCCAACCCGGTTTGGCCCGGCGACTCGGGGAGGAGGGATTTAAGAGGGTAAAGGCTTCTTTTACCCTGGACCTGATGATACAGAGAATGGAAGACCTTTTACTTTCACTCCTCCGGCAAAAGGGGTTATAGGATGAGCCCTTTCCCGAAGCCGATTTTAATGATTGGTGCCCATCCTTATAAGGTGAAAGGGGGCGTTTCGGGCTGTGTTCGGAATATTCTTTCTTCTGATATCATTAAGGAATATAGGATAGAATATATCGCAACGATGGTCGACGGTTCCTGGTTTCTGAAGTTAGCAGTGGCGGTCCGGGCTTTTTTTGTTTTTTGGTATAAATTGCTGGTTTCCCGTTCCCCCCTGGTCCATGTCCATGGTTCCAAAGATGCCAGTTTTTATCGAAAGATGTTTTTTATGGGCTTGGCCCGAGCTTGGGGGAAAAAAATTATTTTTCATTGCCACAGCGGAAAATTCGATCAATTTTATTATTCCGGACCGGGTTGGCAAAAATCTTTAATTCGATGGGTCTTGTCCCTGTCTGATCGCATAGTGGTACTCTCCCCCCATTGGACCGCCTTTTTCTCTCAAATTGCCCCGGCCTCCAAGCTGAGGACCCTGGAGAATGCCGTCCCTTTGGCCTATTATCAACAGAAGGGATCCAAATTTTCCAAATCAATGGTACCCACCATCCTCTTTGCCGGCCTGTTGACCGAAAATAAAGGGATAATGGATCTCCTTTCCATCATTCCCCGACTGGTTGAAAAGGACCCGAAGATAAAAGTTCTTCTGGCCGGTTCCGGGGATTTTAAAAGGGTCCGGGCCTTCATGCGAAGCTCCGGCATCGAAGAATCGGTCCAACTCCTGGGCTGGGTTGATCCTGAACAGTTAACCCTATTATACCACCAGTCCCATCTATTTGTCCTCCCGTCTTACTATGAAGGGTTGCCCATGGTCATTTTGGAGGCCATGGCTTGTGGCCTTCCTATTGTCAGCACCCGGGTGGGAGGGATTCCGGAGCTTATTCAAGATGGTGAAAACGGGATTTTGATTGAGCCAGGAGACCGGAAGGCCCTGGTTGAGGCCCTGTCTACCTTGCTGTCTGATCCGCTCCGCCGGAGTGAGATGGCCGAAAAAAATATGCAAAAAATCAGGGAACAATATGATATACCTGTCTATGTTGAAAAATTAAGCAGCCTTTATCGGGAACTCCTGGGAGAGAACTAATGATTAAAAATATCCTGGAAGATTTTAAGGACTTTGAGAATTATCAAGAGGAATGGGAGAAATTGCTGGAGGGTTTGCCGGCCGATTCACCTTTTTTGACCTATGAATGGCTCTCCACCTGTTGGAAACATTTCCAGAAAGACAAGAAACTGATGGGGATGGTTTTTAAGGACGGAAGCCAACTGGCAGGGATCATTCCCTTGATGACTTATCATGAAACCATAAAATTCTATCCGTTGCGGAAAATTTCTCTGGTGGGTCAGGGACATTCCGATCGTGCCGATCTGATTATCGGAAAAGACAAAGGGAAGGTCGTCGATGCCCTTATAGAATTTTTTGCTGAAGATTTTCGTAACTGGGATGTGATCCATCTGGAGCAGATTCCAGAAAAATCGGATTCCATCGGGATGTTGCGGCATTGTGCCCGAAAAAGGGGGTTATTGTTTGAATGCTGGGAACAGTCCGTTTGTCCTTATATCGTGCTCAATCAAGAGCTGGGCCGGATGATGGAAAAACGGGACGGATCTTTTAGAAAAGAAATTCGGAAATCGGCCCGAAGACTCCAGGATATGGGGAAGATCACCTTTTCCCGTTCGATCACCCATGAGAATATAGAGAAGTTGATTGAAACGGCTGCTTTTGTGGATGAAAAAAGTCATAAGGTCCTGGAAGGCAAAACCCTTTTTACCAACCCGATCACCCGGGAATTCCTCAAGGATGCGGCCAGGGCCTTATCCCATAGAAAATGGCTCGATTTCGCCACCCTGGAATTAAATGAAGTCCCGATAGCCTACGAATATCATTTTCGTTATAAAGAAAAAAACTTTGCCTATACCGGTTCCTATGATCAGACTTATGCTTCCTTTGCCCCGGGTACGGGTATCATGTATCGGCTTATCCAGGATTCCATCGATCTCGGGTTAAAAGAATACGACCTTCTCCAAGGGGGGCATGAATATAAATGGCGATGGACCAATCTGGGCCGAAAACACTATCAAATTATGATTATCAATAACACCCATTATGCCAAAATTTTTCATTTTCTGAAATTCAGATCCCGCAAGGAATGGCGGGAAAAAACCCAGGTCGAAGAACTGCCAATGGGTGAAGAGGAGCGCCACGAAACGTGAAAAAACAAATATCGAATATCGAATATCGAATAATGAATGTCGAAGGAAGACAAAAAACAAATTACTCATGCCTGGGGCGGGCACCACAAAGCATGAAAATAGATTTAAGGTCCAAGGGCTTACATACTTGCAACCTGCACCTTAATTTTCGAACTATGGTAAAACATTGACTTTAATTACTCCGAACTCCGAACTCCGAACTCCGAACTCTTCTACCGGAACTCCGCAATCCGCAATCCGCAATCCGCAATCGCTGTTATCGGGGCGCCGGGTCCTTTTTATTGTTGAAAATCTCCCGGTCCCTTTCGATACCCGCCCCTGGTTGGAAGCCCAGGCCCTTAAAGAAGCCGGCATGGAAGTGGCCATTATCTGCCCCCGGGGGAAGGGTTATGAAGCCCCTTACGAATTTCTAAAGGGGATTCATATTTATCGTCACCCCTTTCCCATCGAAGCCGGGAGGGCTATGGAATATCTATTGGAATATGGGCTGTCCCTTTTTTGGGAATTCTTTTACAGCCTGAAGATATTTCGCAAGATGCGATTCGAGGTCATTCATGTGGCCAACCCTCCAGATCTCCTTTGTTTGATCGGTTTAGCTTATAAATGGCTCGGGGTTCGGTTTGTTTATGATCAGCACGATATCTGCCCGGAGGTTATGGAGGCCAAATTCGGCAAGAAAGGGATTCTGTATAAGGCCCTGGTCTTCTGGGAACGGGTCAGTTATTGGGCCGCTGATCTGGTTGTTGCTACCAATGAGTCCTATCGTGATCTGGCCATCGAGCGGGGCCAGGTGAATCCCCGGAAGGTTTCTGTGGTCCGAACCGGGCCGGATTTGTCCCGGATCCCTTCGGAGGTTAAGAAAGACGATTCCCTTAAAAAGGGAAAACGCTTTATGGTCGGCTATGTCGGCGTCATTGAAAAACAGGAAGGGTTGGATTATCTGGTTCAGGTGGTCAAGGAGATTGTTCAGGGTTTTCAAAGGCAGGACATCCTGTTTATGATCGTCGGTGGAGGGACTCAGGTGCCCTTTATACAAGGGTTGGTTAAAAAAGAAGGGCTGGAGGATTTTTTCCATTTTACCGGCAGGGTATCCGATGAAATCCTTTTTAACTGTTTGGGGAATTGTGAGGTCTGTGTCAATCCCGATTTGTTTAATGAGGCCTCCAATAGGTCGACCATGCGAAAGATCATGGAATATATGGCCCTGGGAAAAGCGATGGTTCAAACCGAGGTGATCGAAGGCCGGTATACCGCCCAAGAGGCCTCTTTATATGCCCGGCCGGATGACCAAAAAGATTTTGCCGAAAAGATCTTGTACCTGTTGGATCATCCTGAAGAAGCCAAGCGGCGGGGATTGATAGGAAAGAAAAGGATACATGAATCGCTGCATTGGGGAGTCCAGAAACAAAATCTGATAACGGCGTATGAAAATCTATTCAAAAAATTGATAGTCTAGGAATTTGCATTTTGGACGCAGATAAACTCGGATCGGCAGAAGGCCGATCGTGCAGATTGCCAAGATTTTGAGTATAAAGAATGATGTTCCTGTAAAGACTCGTCATTCCCGCGCAGACGGGAATCCAGGCCATCGGTAACCTTGCAAAACACTGGATTCCGGCTTTCGCCGGAATGACGAAATGCGGGTTCTGGCGACTTCCAAATAACTTAGCTTTTTTATTGCCAAGTTATTTTCTGATACAGCGCCGCAATGCGGCGTTTCATAGCTTTTTACGAACTTGTTAAGAATAGTTATCTGCGTGTATCGGCGAAAATCTGCGTCCTAATTTAGTACTTGATACTGGATGCTTGATAACTTATAACTCATTGTAATAATTTGTAAACCCATGAGCCCCTGGATCTTCAACCGACTCCGCTTAATGCCTTTTCCGGAAATAGGGCTTCGGCTTTACCGGAAGATTCGGGTCAAGATCTGGGAGATCCTTCTGCCTTTGACCGGAAGAAAATTTATTTTTGCATCAAGAGGCCGTTCTAAGCCCCCAAGAGATTTGCTGGGAGAATTGCCTGACCGTTTCCCCGTCCGTTTGGATCCGGAATTCCGGACCCGGTATGAAAGATATTTCCCTCCGGACCAGGTAATGAAAGAGGGGGAAACCCTGGTTAAGGGGAAAATTCCGGTTTTTAATGGGATCTATGATTTCGGTGAAGGTGTACCAGATTGGCACCGGGATCCCCAAAACCCTGTCCCCTGGCCGAAAGTTTTTTTCAGCCACCTGGATCATAATGACCTTCGCTATGGCCGGCTGCTCAATGTTTGGGAAGTAAACCGTCAATTCTACTTCTATGATTTGGGAAAGGCTTATTATTTAACCCACGACGAACGGTTTGCCCAAACCCTTCTGACCCATCTGAAATCCTGGATTGATGAAAACCCTGTCGGGATAGGGATAAACTGGTTCAGCCCCATGGAAAACGGACTCCGCATGATCAGTTGGCTATGGGGATTATTTTTTATTTTAGATCAGGAAAGATCAACCGATGACCTGTCCTCTTTATTGCCCCAGGAATTGCGGCAGAAGATCTTGACTTCAATTTATTGGCAAACCACCTTCATAGAAAAAAACCTATCAAAATATTCTTCTGCCAATAATCACCGGATCGGAGAGGCCCTTGGTCTTTTCTGGGTGGGATCTCTGCTCCCGGGCCTCCGGCGTTCAAAAAAATGGCGGAAAAAGGGCTGGAAGATTCTTTGTCAAGAAATTGAAATCCAGATTTTTCCGGATGGTGTCCCTCGGGAACAGAGTACACGCTACCTCTTTTATGTTTTTGATCTTTATACGCTGGCCCTTCTCTTGGCCCGAAAGGAAAATCTGCCTATTCCCCGGGTGCTTTGGGATCGTTTGGAAAAGATCTGTGAATATGTTATGGCCCAGATGGACGAAGGAGGAAATCTTCCCGATCTGGGGGATTCCTCGGACGGATTGGCTTGTAAACTCCATACGGACCCAATTCATCCTTATCGCTCTTTGCTCACCACTGGGGCGGCCTGGTTTAAGCGAGGGGATTTTAAACTCCGGGGGGGGAGGCTGGACGAACGGAATTTCTGGTTAGGTAAAAAAGAAGACCTTGAAGGATATGAAAAAGTAAAGGAAGAGCTTCCCGAACAGGGCTCCCGAGTTTTTTCCGATGGAGGACAGGTTGTTTTAAGAAAAGGAAGAGGGTCCGATGAGGCGGTGCTGTCTCTGGATGCCGGACCTTTTGGATTTCTTTCCATCGCTGCCCATGCCCATGCCGATGCCCTTTCCTTTACCTTAAGTCTGGGGGGCAAACCGGTTCTGATTGATCCCGGGACCTACCTTTATCATGACGGGGGGGCCTGGCGTGATTATTTCAGAGGAACCCGGGCCCATAATACCATTGAAATCGACGGGCTCGATCAGGGACAGTCCGGGGGGCCTTTTATGTGGTTGACCAAACCGGAGACAGGGATCAGAGAGATTTCAATCGGGCCGGACAGGGCTTCTATACGGGCTTTTCACCAGGGATATGAGCGGTTACCCTTTCCGGTTCATCATGAACGGTCTATACTTTGGGATTGTCACCGCCAATCCTGGACCATCCTGGACCGGCTGGAGACCCAGGGGCCACACACACTCCGGGAAATGTTCCATTTCCATCCCCAGTGCCGGGTCCGGCTTCTTCACTCCCATCTTTTTGAGATATCCATCGATGAACCGATTCTTTTTTTGGAACTGGATAATTGCCTTCAAGTTTCTTTGCATTGTGGTCAGGAGGACCCTATCCGGGGTTGGTATTCTTTTTCTTTTGGAGAAAAGGTCCCCGCTTCAACCTTGGTGGGAGAAATGACTATTCGAAAAATGGAAATACTTCAAACCGTATTGAGAAGACCGTGAGTTGTGACGGACTTATAAGAAGACCCTCAATTTTTAATAAGATGGTGAGTTATCATGAACTCGCAACAGACCGAACGTCATCTGTTTAACCTTGGGGATTTTTACAAAGCTGTCTGTTGAAAGCTTTCAAGGTTTGACTCGACAACATCTAAGAGCTGAAGCCCTATTGGGGTTTTGAGAAAGGATCGTTTCATGAGCCAAATAAAAGAGTATAAAGTCTGGTCCGACCAACGGTCCTTATCGGTTCTTATTTTCCTTTACCTCCTTTTTCATCTCCCCTTCCTGGGCATCGGATTCGGTGAACCCGATGCCTGGAGAAACGGGTTGAATGCCCTGAAGATCGGTGAAGGATTGGGTTACTCACCCAATAGGATTCCCGGGTTTCCGGTGGTCGAATTGGCTTTTGGGTTTCTGGCCATGGTTGTTTCTCCGGAAAGGCTTTGGGTCTATACCAATTTGTCAACCCTTTTGATAGCCTTGTGGGGGATGACCACTTTTTTTAAGATCGCTCGATTCCACAATATCTCTCAACCTATAGTCCCGGTATTGCTCCTCTACTTTATTCCGGTGATCTTTATCAATGCCGCTTCCTCAATGGATAATTTGTGGGCCATGACCTTCCTCTTGATAGCTTATTGGCTTATCCTCCAAGTGAAGCCCAATCGGGCCGTTCTTTTTTTTATCTTGGCCATAGGGAGCCGGCTTACTTCGGCCATTTTTCTCTTCCCTTTTCTGATCGGCCTGGTATGGAATCAACAAGTATTTCCGAAAAAGGAAGCAATGCGTACCACTGTTTTATTGATTGTATCCGTCATTGCGATGGCTGCGATCTATCTATTTTTGAATCTGGAATTTCTGGGTTTATTAAAAGAAAATGTCGTTATCCCCCGTGATTATTTTAGAAGCGGCTACTATTTCATGCAGCAGGTTTTCGGTCTGCCGGGGACCTTGTTTTTAGCGACGATGATTGTGTGGCAGTGGAAAAAAATTCCTTCCTGGAATTGGGAATGGTCCTTTTTGGCTATGACGGCCGGAATATTTGGTCTTCTCTTTCTCTATCGACCGGAAAAACCGGCTTATCTCATCCCGGTGTTCCCTTTCTTTGTTCTTTTTATCTCAAGATGGTTGAAAGGGAACCTAAGTTATATATTGACAGGGTTGATTATCCTCAATAATATTATTTCATTTATGGTTGTTCAGAACACCCCGCAAGGATTGACTTTGAGCTGGATGAGTAAAGGCATCACTTGGGAGAGTTTCCAGCGATCAGAGCAGTATGTAAAGGATGCGGATTTTCTGATTCGATTTCCTTACCCACAGGAGACCAAAGTGGAAACAGGCTGGCGTCATCCGGTTGTTTTGTATCTCCTGAAACTCCCGGCTTATCAGGAGCGAAAAAAGGAATTAGCTAAAAATGGGATTGTCTTTCCGGAAAACCTGGGAAAAGAAAATAAAAGGCACACTTATTGGGTCTTTGGGGCTATGCCTTATAATAAGGAAAGACAATTTTTGTCTACCAGAGGATACCAAATCATCTATCCACCTTCCACTCAGGTAGGGTCTGAAAAACGTCAGGTTAGATAAAATGGGGTTGAGTGGGAGGCAAAAGAAGGGAATTTTCAGTATGGATTATAAGGATCAAGTAGTGGTGGTTACCGGGGCCGGTGGATTCATCGGGAGTCATTTGACCGAGGCCCTTCTCAAGGCCGGGGCCAAGGTCAGTGCCCTGGTCCGTTACAGTTCTCATAATTACTGGGGGTTTTTGGAACCTTACAAGGGCGATCTCCATCCGCGGTTAACGGTTATGGCCGGAGATATCCGGGATCCTTCCTTTGTTGAAAAGATGCTAACCGGGGTCGATTATGTTTTTAATCTGGCCGCCTTGATTGCCATACCGTATTCGTACCAGGCCCCCATGTCCTACGTGGAGACCAATATCCATGGTTGTCTGAATGTCTTGGAGGCCTGCCGCCGGCATTCGGTGCGGCGTCTGATCCAGACCTCGACCAGTGAGGTCTATGGGACGGCCCGCTATACCCCTATTGATGAAGAGCACCCTTTACAGGCGCAATCCCCCTATTCGGCGACCAAAATCGCCGCGGATAAACTGGCCGAAAGTTATTATCGCTCCTTCGATCTTCCGGTAACTATCCTCCGGCCTTTTAATACTTTTGGGCCCCGCCAGTCCCTTCGGGCGGTCATTCCAACCATCCTTACCCAGGCCCTGGCCGGTACCTCGATCCGTCTGGGGAGTCTGTTGCCGATTCGAGACTTGACTTACGTGAGCGATACGGTTCGGGCCTTTATGGCCTCGGCCCTCAGTCCAGAGACCTTAGGCAAGACAGTCAACTGCGGATCGGGACGGGGAGTGACCATCGGGGAATTGGTTGAGATCGTCGGGAAATTGCTTAAACTCTCTTTGGAGGTTCAACAGGAGGACGAGCGGCTGCGCCCTGAACGCAGTGAGGTATTCACCCTGATTTGCAACAACACCCTGGCTAAAGAGATCATGGCCTGGCAGCCGGAGGTTGGGCTGGAACAGGGATTATCCCGGACCATCGACTGGTTCAAAGAGCATTTCAAAGGGGGTTCGGTCGGGACCTATGTGGTCTGATTAACTCTAAAAGGAGACTCTAACCATGGAAGCGTTGATACTGGCCGGAGGGTTGGGAACCCGTCTTAGCCCTTATACGGCCATCTTACCGAAACCGTTGATGCCGGTGGGCCAAATGCCGATTCTGGAGTTGATCATCCGTCAGTTACAGTATAGCGGTATCGACCATGTTACCCTGGCCGTCAGTTATCTGGGAACCCTGCTTCAGGCCTATTTTGGCGATGGCAGCCGGCTGGGGGTAAAGATCGACTACCAGTGGGAAGATCACCCTCTGGGGACAGCCGGGGCCATCTCCCTTTTTAACCCGGAGGAAGATGATTTCCTGGTCATGAACGGGGATATTCTGACCACCCTTAATTACCAGGCCCTGTTTTCTGCACACAAAAGTAAAAAGTCCCTGGCGACCATTGCTTCCTTTGAGAAACAAGTCAAGATCGATCTGGGGGTTTTGGAAATCGACGAACAGGGCACCCTGTTGGATTATGTGGAGAAACCCATTAAGACCTACATGGTCAGTATGGGAATCAATGTCTTCAATAAAAAGGTATTGGAATATCTGAAGGCCGAAGACCACATTGATATCCCGGAATTGATGCTGCTCCTGAAAAATAAAGGGGAGAGGATTTATTGTTACAGCGAGCCCTGCGAATGGTACGACATCGGACGGGTCGAAGATTTTACCATGGCCCAGCAATTGGTCCAGGAGCGGTTAGATCAATTTCTTCCCGGGGGATCCAAATGACGACCGCTTCCATTCTGATTACCGGAATCAATGGATTCACCGGACGCCATCTGTTGGCGGCCCTGGAGGACAAAGGTCTGACCTCCATCGTCGGAGTGGGTCAATCCCTGTTCGGGTTTGGTCCAAGATACCTGCCGGTGGATCTCAGAGATACACCGAAGGTGGAAGAACTCCTTAAGGCGGTTCAGCCCGATTATATTTATCACTTGGTCGGCCAGATCCGGGGAGAAAATACCCCGGATCTGGTCCGGGTTAATGTGGTTACCACAGTGAATATACTGGAAGGGGTGTCTCGAATTTATCCCAGGAGTAAGGTGTTGATCATCGGGTCGGCCTCCGAGTACGGTCCCCACCCTGAAATAGACCGACTTCGAGAAGATACCCCTTGTCTTCCGGCCGGAAGTTATGGCTTATCCAAAAAGCTTCAGACGGATATTGCCCTGCATTTTCACCGGGTGCGAGGCGTTCAGGTGATCATCGCTCGCCCCTTTAATCTCCTGGGTCCTTATCTGCCTAATGGTCTGGTAGCCAGGGATCTGACCCAGCGCATAAAAAATTTGTCTCCTGAAGATCAGACCTTACCTGTCCGGGGAATGGATTCGGTTCGGGACTTTTTGGATGTTCGTGATGCCATTTCCGCTTATATCCGGCTGATGGAACAGGGGGACCTGGGAAAGATCTACAACATCTGTTCGGGTAGGGGACGGACCATCAAAGAAGTGGCTGAGCATCTTCTGAAAATAGCCGGATTTAGCAAGCGGATAAGAGTAATCAATGAAGGGGAAATATCCCGGGATCATTATGTGGGCGATCTGGATTTGATTTTTAAAATAGGCTGGCAGTCGAGGTATACCTTTGAAGAGAGCCTGAAGGCGGTTTATTCAACGAATCCGATTCGATAATGAAATTTTCGGAAAATCCATTTCGGCAAAGGGCTTTACTTTTCACTGGGCTCCTTTTTATTTTTGGCCTGTCGGCAATATTTGCATACTCAAACATCCTGAATGCCTTTTTCCTGGCCGATGATTTTGAGTTGATCCTGGGAGCGAAAAAATTCGGGCCTTTTGCCCCTTGGACCCCCGGTGCCGCACAGGGTTTCTTCCGCCCTTTGATCACCTTAAGCTTTTTTATTGATTATCGTTTATGGGCTCTTAACCCCACCGGGTATCATGCGACTAATCTCATCTGTCATGCCTTTAATTCACTGCTTATCTTCTTAATCGGTTTTACCCTGTTGTCCCGACAAAAACCTTCTCCGGTTGATCCCCGGCTTTTGGCTTTCCTCTCCGGCTTCTTTTTTTTGATTTTGCCCTGCCACACCGAGTCTGTAACCTGGATCTCCGGAAGAACGGATCTGGTGGCTACCTTTTTCTGCCTGGCTTCCTTTCGGGCCTATCTCAGTTTTCAGGAAAAAAGGAAGATCGTTACGCTGTCCCTTTCCATGCTCTTTTTTCTTTTGGCCTTATTGTCAAAGGAATCCATCCTCCTTTATCCCCTGCTTATTCTTGGTTACGAGGGTTATGAGGTCTATGCTTTCAGATTTAAGAAAGAAAATTGGATGTGGTGTCTTTGGGTGGCCATTCTTTTTGGTGTGGTCTTTTGTCTCTATATAATCATAAAATATGCCGCATCAGGGTCGGTCACTCTGGGCTACGGCCTGGGAGCCCATTTCGGTCTTCGTCCTCTTAAGGTGTTTAAAGATGTTCTGCTTTTTCTGACCAGACCCTTTATCCCTCCCATTTCTGTCGATTTTCAGACCTTCCTCCATTTTAAGGCCCTGATTGCTGAGCAGATCCCTTTTTGGGTCCGGATGATTACGGCTATTCTATTGGCAGGATTTTTGCTCTTCATTTTACCCAAGCTTTACCAGAAAATAATCAAAAATCATTTCCAAAAAGAAATGCTCGGACTGCTGTTGTTTTTATTCTTTGGGGCGGTTCTTTTCTTTATTCCGGCCTTGAGCTCGGGTATTTCCCTTAGAGATACCAATAACGAACGGTTTATCTACCTGCCGTCGGCCTTTTATTCTATTTTCTTGACCTTGATTTTCCTGCTCTTATTTAAAAAGAAAATATTTTGTGTAGGTGTTTTTATTGGGCTATTTATGATTTTTACCATTTCGTTGCACCGTTTAAACGAAAACTGGCGGATAGCCGGAGAACTTTCCAGAAATGCGGTCCAGGATCTGTTAAAGGTCGAGGGGAATAGCGGGAAAATTTACCTGGTCAGTCTTTCCGGAGAGATGCGAGGGGCTCATATTCACGTCAGCATTCAGGATGCGGTTGATCTCTTCAGCCAGCGAAAACCAAGTGAGATCATCGTAATTTCCTATTTATATATGTTCCGGTCCGAAGACGGGATCACGGTAACCAAAGAAGGGGATATTTATCGGGTAACTACAACCAACCCCCGGGGGTATTTTTTTTCTTATTTCTATCCCTTAAACCAGGGCACGGTTGACACCCGGTTCTTTGAACTGGTTCCCGCTCGGGTCAATCTTTTTGATTTTCGGCTTAAGGAAATCCGGGCCGGCGATCGTTTGATGTCCTTATCCCGGGGTAGATTGGTCACATTAGAAAATCTTTAAAAATCAACAACTTTATTATCCGATTAAAATCCGAGCCCATAATCGCCATTAAAAGATCAAAAGCAAAGATAAGATGTGATTACATGACAAGTCCGATGGCTAACGCGGGGAAAGGGCTTCAAGTTCTTATAAAAGGGGAATGGGGGAAAAAATTAAGAAGTGATAAATTTTTTCTTGGATTTTTCTCAATTTTAATAGTTGGACATTTGTTATGGATCGTTATCCTTCCGATTCTTCCTTTTGTGGATCTACCCTTTCATCTGGCCTCTTCTACTGTCTCAAGATACTACGGACAAGAAACTAATGAATTTCAAAATTATTTCTCTATTAACCTCTCTTTAAAACCCAATGTTATATATTTTCTCTTTACTTCCCTAAAGATTTTCCCAACTGTTGAGGCCGCTAATAAAATATTTTTTGGGATATATATTGTTTTATTTCCCTTGTCAGTCTTATTAATCATAAGGAGGTTTGGAGGTAATTATTGGTATGGGACCTTAACTTTTTTAGTACTTTACAACTTTAATGTTAATTGGGGATTTACAGGATTCATGTTTTCCCTTCCCTTTGTTTTGCTGGCTTTTGTTGTCACCATAGACTTCCTGGAAGAGGGGACCTCGTGGAAGGCCATTTTATTGTCGGTTTTATTAGGCAGCCTTTATTTTTTCCATTTATTAGCCGCGGTTTTTTCTCTTACGTTATTCGTTAGCTGCTGTTTTTACCGGTACAGATATTCTTTCAAACTACTCATCAGTAAACTGCTCCCTGCCGTTCCGGTGATATTGATATTAAGCTGGTGGTTTATCAATGCCCCCAAAGGGAATGAAAGTATTTCAGATCAGATAGTTAATTATTTTACAAAGTTTCCTTACAGCCTGGACGGCAAATTGGCCTTTTTGGTTTGGGATAATTATTTTCTCTTTGAAGGTGCGAAAGGCTATTGGGTCGCTGCAGGATTAGGTTTTATCGGCCTTGTTGTTCCTTTGAAAAATATTTTTCTAAGTAAGAGAAACCTTCTCGAGAACAATAATAATAATCAAAATTATTTGTATTGTTTTCTGGGCTGTTCTGTTTTTTTTGTTGTTTTTTTACCGCATAAGATTCCCGATCTATGTTTTGAATTATATAGACGATTTATTGTGTTTGTTTTTATTGGCATTTTTATTTGGGGCAGTCTGAGGGG
>JACRBX010000255.1 GCA_016219225.1 Deltaproteobacteria bacterium | reverse complement strand
TTTATGCCGGTCTGGATATCCTCAGGCCCCATGTGCCCAAAAATGAATCCGGCAGCATAGCCCAGGTAGTCATCGGAAGTATCCAGGGAGACGTCCATGACATCGGGAAGAACCTGGTCAAGATGATGTTTGACGTGGACGGCTGGCAGGTCCATGACCTGGGCCGCTATGTGCCCCTGGAACAATTTGTTGAGACCCAGTTTCGAACAGATGCCGAAGTGGTGGACATGTCGGCCATGTTGTCGAACACCATGCTGGGCATGAATAATGTTATAAAGATGATCAAGGATAAAAACCCCAACGTAGCCATCATGCTCGGTGGGGCCCCGGTGACCAAAGACGTGGCCAACCTCTTCGGGGCCGACGGCTATGCCGAATCGGCCGGAAATGCCGTGGCCGAGGGCATCAAGATGATCGCCCGGTTGCGGGAAATGCAGAAGAAGAAATAGGCATTTTCACCGCAGAGACCCAGAGGACGCAGAGGAGAAAATTATTTTCGTGGTTCAATGCGCTTTTGCGGTGAACAAAAGCGTTCTTTTCAAATAGTGATGGTCTCGCAAAAACTCGTCATTCCCGCGCAGGCGGGAATCCAGGCCAAGCCTAACCAAATTATAAACACTGGATTCCCCGTTTTCACGGGAATGACGTAAATCGGCGCTTTTGGACTTTTTACGAACGCATCAATATTAAGGCGCCACGTATTATTATTTTCTGGAAAGGAATTTTCTAATGGAGAAAGCGAAACTTATTTTTCAACCCTCCGGAAGACGTGGGGAAGTTGATAAAGGGATGACGATTATTGAGGCCTCCAGGCGGGTCGGCGTGGATATTGAGGCCTTGTGCGGAGAGAAAAAGGTTTGCGGGAAATGCAAGGTGCGTATTGAAGAAGGATTTTATGAAAAATACGGGATCCAGTCTTCCAGGGACCATGTCAGCCCCTGGATGGAAGAAGAAGAAAAGTTCGTTAATGCCGAACAACGGGGTTTGGGCTATCGCCTGGGATGCTGCGCCAAGATCGAAGGGGATTTGCTCATTTTTGTCCCCGAGGAGTCGCGGGCAGGCAAACAGGTGGTCAGTAAAGCGGCCCGGGACATTCCTATCGACTGGAACCCGGCCGTCAAGGAATACTACGTCGAGGTGATTAAACCGAGTTTTGAACACCCGACCGGCGACTTTGAACGCATCCAGGATGAACTCAACCGGCAATACGGCTTAAGCGATTTGACCATCGACTATCAGACCCTCATCAAACTCCCGGCTCGGCTGCGGGAAGACAGCCGCTGGGCCATGACCGTTTCGGTCTGGATGGATAAAGAAATCATTCGCGTTTTACCGGGAAAACCCGACGGGTATAATTACGGTCTGGCCGTGGATATCGGCACGACGACCGTGGCCGCCTATCTGTGCAACCTGAAGACCATGGAGGTGATCGAAACCGTTTCCATGATGAATCCCCAGTGCAAATACGGGGAAGACGTCATGAGCCGCATCACCTACCATATGATGAATGAGGACGGCTTGGAGCGGATGAGCAACGATATGATCGAGGGACTCAACTGGCTCGTTGACCAGGCTTGTGGGGCCACCTATCCTCCCAAGAAGAAAAAGAAGCTCAAAGAAGGAGATAAGGTCACCGAGATTTTGAAGGAGATGCCGGAAGAAGGAAAAACCTACCTCCGCCTACAGCCCAAGGATATCGTCGATATGACCATTGTCTGCAATACGGCCATGCACCACATTCTCCTGAAATTGAACCCGGAGTTCGTCGGTCTGGCGCCCTTCCCGCCGGTCATTCACCGGAGTTTGGATATCAAGGCCCGGGATCTGAACATTAAAATAAATGACTCCGCTTACGTCCATGTCCTGCCCAACGAAGCCGGTTTTGTGGGGGCCGATAACGTGGGTGTTTTGATCGCCGAAGAACCGTATAAGAGCGATGAGATTCAACTGCTCATCGATATCGGGACCAACGGGGAATTGGTCCTGGGCAATAAGGAAAAACTGATCTCTTCCTCCTGCGCTACCGGCCCGGCCCTGGAAGGGGCCCAGTTGGCTTTCGGCATGCGGGCCGCCCCCGGGGCGATTGAACGGATCAAGATCGACCCGGAGACCCATGAGGTGGATTACAAGGTAATCGGCCGGGACGCCTGGAGGAGTTTTTCTAAGCCGGAAGAGATGAAGACCAAGGGAATCTGCGGATCGGGTATCCTGGATGTGTTGGCCGAACTCTATTGTTCCGGGGTGATTATGAAGAGCGGGGTTTTCAGTAAAGACCAGAAATCCAACCGCTTCCGCAGGAACGTGGACACCAAGCAACCGGAATTCATTATCGCCTGGGCCAATGAAACCAGCATCGAAAAAGACGTGGTGGTCACCCAGAAGGATGTGCGCCAGATCCAATTGGCTAAAGGGGCCTTGTATACCGGCTGCAAACTGATGATGCGCCGGATGAATATCGATAAAGTGGATGTGGTCAAGATCGCCGGTGCCTTCGGGACCCACGTGGACCGCACCAAGGCCTTGATCATGGGTTTGTTCCCCGACTGCGCCATCGACAAGATCATGTCGGTGGGTAACGCCGCCGGTGACGGCGCCCGGGCGGCCCTGCTCAACAGGGAAAAAAGGGTGGAGGCCAATTGGGTCTCCCGGAATGTGGAATACATCGAACTGACCGTGGAACAAGATTTTCAGATCCAGTTCATGGAATCCATGCAGATTCCGCACATGAAGGATGCCTTCCCCCATCTGGAAGGGGTTGTCCGTCCGGAAATTCTTCATCAGAAATAGGAAGAGAGGGCGGCCGGATATTGGTGGCAGAACAAACAGCATCCCAAACGAAAGTGATCCGGGTGACAGTCGATTCGGGCATCTGCGGGTTCCATTGCGTCGTCGAGGCCTGGGAGAAAGAAAAGCGGCAGGTTATCATTACGGTTTCCGGATCGGAATGTAAACAGATCCAGAGCTTGTCTGAGAAGGTCAAGGAGATGAATCTAAGAGAACTCTTTGCCCCGATCGGCCAAAATCTGGTATTTACTTCCGCTCAATCGGTCGGCTGTCACCCTTCCTGCCCGGTCCCCATAGCCATACTAAAGGCCGTGGAAGTGGCCATGGGCATGGCCCTTCCGCGGGATGCCGTCATCCGGTTTGAGTCATGAGATGAGGGATCACCGGATGCTGGATACTGGATACTGGTTGGAATCTTAATCGGTCCGTTTAATAAAATGGGGAAGCAGATTTTCGCAGATCACGATTCTATATTAAAATATCCAGCATCCAGTAACCAAGATTTATGGTAGAATCTCCTTTGAAAAGGGGGTAACCACCAAATGGCTTCTTCCATGGCTGAAAAACTCGGAGAGGAACCCGGCGTCCGTCCTCTTTGTGAAGTGATCCTGATCGCCGGCTTTTTAGGGGCGGGAAAAACCACTCTGCTGCGTCATATCCTTGAATGGCCCGGGGATCTGTCCAAGACGGCCCTCCTGGTCAATGAATTCGGACGGGTGGGGATCGACGGAGAACTCCTCCAAGGAAAAACACCTATGGTGGAATTGATCAACGGCTGTATCTGTTGTTCCCTCCAGGGAGATATGCTCAAGGCCATTGAAGAAATACTCGACGGGTTTCATCCCGAACGGCTCTTGATTGAGGCTACCGGAGTGGCCGACCCTTTTGACATTTTACGTTTTTTACGCCCCTCCAATGTATCCTCCCGGCTTTCGGCGCCCAAGGTGGTGACGGTCCTGGATGCCGACCTCTGGGAGGGACGGGAATACTTCGGTCCCTTGTTTTATAACCAGATCAAGGCCGCCGCCCTCCTTCTTTTCAACAAGATTGATCTCCTTCCGGAAGACCAGGTCCCGAAATATCTGAGCGACATTCGGGAGATCAATGCCGACTGCTCCATAATCCCAACCTATCACTGCCAGGTGGATCCGGCTGTTCTCTGGACTCCAGTGATCGAACACCTTCAGGGGTCTGCTATTCATCTTTCTCCTTTCCACGAGCACGGCAGCGCCGACGAGTTGGGTTACGTGGCTTTCGCCTTTGAAGAACAGTGCCCCTTTATGGACGAGTGTTTCCGGCGGTTTATCGAAGAACTTCCTATGAAACTTTATCGCGTAAAGGGTTTCGTCCAGTTGAATGGTAAACGATTTTTCCTGAATCATGTGGGGGGAAAAACCGAGTGGACCGAACTGGATCAGCCCGGGCCGACCAAGCTGGCCTTTGTAGGCTGGAAGGTGGATGAGGAAGAGGTGCTTAACCAATTGAAATTCTGTCTGAGGAATAATTAAAAGATGGGCAAAAAATTATTAATCGAAGTAATTTACAAGGCGGATTATTGTCTGCCTTGCGTTTATATGGATAAAGCCGTTCTCGACGTGCTCCCCCAGTATGAAGACATAGTTGATTACCGACGGGTTTGTTTCCTGGAAAGCGATGAGGCCCAGGAGCGATTTCTGGACCTCTCCAAGAAGTTGTATGGCATCGAGAAAGTGGATAGCCTGGATCAGGTGGCCCCTGTCCCTTCTCTGTTTATCGAAGGGGAGATGATTTTCGATATGATCCCTCCCCGGTTTGAATTGGAAGAGGCCATTGAAAAGGCCTTAAGAATCTATTCTATCTTTCGGACAACCCATTAGCCGATAACCAAGAGGACGGAAATGAAACCGATTCACCTGGAAGTTCTTCATGAAGGGGAACACTGAATCCCCTGTCATTATATGGCCCGGGTGGTCGAGTCCATAGCTTCCGACTACGGGAGTACCTTAATCTGGGAAAGGGTGATTACCAAAGATCTCTCAGGGGCAAAACGCTATTTGGAGCTTTCCCGGGAACATGGCCGAAACCTGCCCGTTCCGTCGATCGTCATCGATGGCTCTCTGGTTTTTGAGACGACCCCGTCTCAAGAGGAATTGCGGGATTACCTGGATCGAATGTTTTCTAAACTCTGAAACATGAAAATATCAAATATTGAGAGCCTATTGCAAAAGTAAGATTTAATTAAAATAGGTCAGGCATCTTGTTTGACAATGGGTTGAAATCAATATAGGGTCAGCCGAGACGGCTGACCTATTGCATGTTAATTTTGATGCGTTCGTAAAAAGTCCAAAAGCGCCGATTTACGTCATTCCCGTGAAAACGGGAATCCAGTGTTTTTAATTAGTTACATATAGCCTGGATTCCCGCCTGCGCGGGAATGACGAGTTTTTACGAGACCATCAATTTTGCAAAATTTAAACTTTTGCAAAAGCCTCTTGAATATCGAATAATGATTATCGAAGGATTGCAATAACAAACCCCTTCATGATTCGATTGAACGGAATTTTCAATGCCTGATCCCCAACGCTATATCTATCGCACCCAGGGTGTGTGCCCGTCGGAAATCCATTTTCGGATTGAGGACGAGTTGCTGCGGGAAGTCCGCTTTGTCGGAGGGGGTTGTCCGGGCAATGCCCAATTAGTCAGTCGCTTATTAAAGGATCAGCCTTTGGAGCGGTTCGCGGATTTTCTTGACGGGATCGAATGCAAAAACAAAACGTCCTGCCCGGATCAGTTATCCAAGGCTTTGAAGAAAGTGCAACAAGGGGAACTGCTTCCGGCCCGGTCTTTCCGGATCGTTGCCGATACGCAACCCAGAAAGCACCTGGCCCTGGTGGGAGATTTGGACGGCAAGGTCGAAGTCTGGAAGGCCCTTTCGGCTGAGTTTAAAAAGCTGGGGATCGAGGCTGCTTATTGTCTCGGTAACTTAATCGGGTCTTCACAGGGCACCAACGACCTATTGCGGGTCTTACGTAAAGAAAGACATTTACTGGCCATTCAAGGGGAAAGGGATTGGACCGCGGCAGGTGAAGTGGGAAAAGGGAGCACCGATTCTCTCGGAGAAAAAGAAAAGGCCTATCTTTCCGGCTTGGGCCAGGTTGTTTCTTTTCAGCTTGGAAACCGAAAGGGTTTAGGCTTTTTCGGCCAATACCTTCAGGACTTGCCGGATTATTCCGATTTTGAACCCTATGCTTTAGAGATGAATATGGTAGTCAACCTGACCCGGTTTATGCAGGATGAAACGGTCTTCCCCGCTTTGGAAACGATGATTCCTCAATTCAGTGTCCAGGTGATCGTTTTCAGTCAGATCCAAAAATGGGGCCATTGGCAGAAGAACGGCGTGGATTTCATCAGTCTCGGCCCGGCTTTTCAGGGAGATAAACTGGCCTGGGGAATTTTGGAAGAAAGGACAGGGCGCCTTCATTTCCGAGTCGAGGAACGGCCTTGGCCGTCGGGTGCATAGATGGAAAACAAAGTCCTGGTGGATGTGCTCCTGACCGATTTTCACCAGTGAATCGCCTGCGTCTATATGGCGGAATCGGTAAAGGCTTTACCGGAAGACATTCAGCAACTGATCGACGTTCGGGAATGGGATATGCGAACCCGGGAAGGGGTGACCCGTTTTCGAGAACTCCGGGCCAAATCCCTGCCCAGCGTAGCCTTGGAT
>JACRBX010000254.1 GCA_016219225.1 Deltaproteobacteria bacterium | reverse complement strand
CTTGAATTTTATTTCCTATTTATTAAATAAAATAAATTTGTTACAATAAAGAAGACTGAATATTTAGTCGTTTGAGAAAAAAATTATCTGCTCAGCTATCACTGCAACCGGTCATTTGGCCGGGTAACCTACTTAAAAAAGCAAGGAAATGTTAACTTCGCAAATATGGGAAGCTCAAAAGTCAAGGCTGAAAGCTCAAAGTAATACGGGAAAAGATGTTCAAGGTTCTATGTTCAAAGTTCAAGGTTTAAGGCCCAAATCCCAGAACAGAAAATTCAAGGCAGATGGCCAAAAGCTTAAAGAAATTTGAAGAAAAAGCGTCCGTCGTTCAGCGAATACTTTTATTGGACAGGATTTACCGGATTACCTGGATTCTTGTGCCTTTCTTCCCCATGCTTGTCTGCTTGCTTATATGCAGACAAGCATGGGGAAGAAAGGCACAACCCAAATCGTCCTTCGGACGGAAGTTTTACTTTTTGCCGAAGGCGGATTGAAATTGCTCAGAGGCCCCTGGAGCATGAGCAAAAAACTTGCAAATCCTGTTAATCCTGTCAGACAAAAAAACTGAAAGTCCGAAAATAAGCTCAAAGCGCAAAGGTAAAAGAGTTTCAAGCTGATGGCTCAAAGCGTAATAGAATGTATATAATGGAGAAAAGGGGGATGTCAAGAGATTTTATAGGAAAAAAAATAAACTCGTAGCTCAAAGCTGAAAGCTCAAAGGGTCAGGAAAAGAAAGTTTGGAGTGAGAAGTGGAGAGATAATAGCATGTAAGATAAAACTTATAGGTTAATACTTACAAAAAAAAATTTATGACAAATAAGTTCGGGGTCGGGAGTTCGGAGTTTGGAGTAAAAGACGGGGGGCATGAGGCATGGGACAGGATCAAATTCAAAAATAAAAGTTCAATGATTAAAAGTGATTAGAATAGAACCCAGGATTCCGATAGACTTGAGGAGCGCTGAGGCAATGAACTAGGTCAGGGGAGGCGACCGAGGGGTGAGGGTTTTGCTGGCCAAAATCAGCTTTACATTTTTCCACTACATTGTTATAATTCATACATGAAAGTAGCGGAAAAAGATAACGCTGTTCGCGGCTTGCTCGAAGAGGAATACCGGCGTTGCCGCGATATTCTGGCTGCCCTCTCGGAGAAGATCGCGAACTATCCGAAGGGGTCGCTCAATGTCCGAAAAAAAGTGTACAAAGGTAAAGTGTATGCCTACCACTATCTTGTCGTCCGCGAAGATGGCCGGGTGGTCAACCGCCATATCTCAGCAGCGGAGTTCTCAAATCTGAAGCGAAAGCTCGACGACCGCGACAAGTACCGGAAGGAAATACAGGCGTATAAAAAACGTATTGCATATCTGGAGCAACTCCTCCTGATGCCGCGCCGGCGGGGAGAGCCTAAGAAATGAAGATCTTGCGCATCGACTTTCCGCCTCCGATCGGTGGTCTTCTCCGAACCCTGAGCGAGGTCGGGTTCTTCGACCGCTCCTTACTCATCGGCAGTTGGGTCATGCTGATCTATCAAGAATTGTATGGCGTCCGCTATCTGTTGCGCACGTTCGATATCGACTTCGCCGTCCATTTCGTTCACCCGCAAAAACAGATCCGTGCTGACCTCGAACGGCTGATCACCGATCTTGGTTTCGTCGATTTCATAGCTGGCGAAGGGGTGCAGAAATTTACCGCTGCCGGCTACGAGGTTGAATTTATAGTACATCGTCCAGGTGGAAGAGAGTTCGGCGCCCTGACCGTCCGGGAATGGAATATCAATGCTCTACCACTTCCCTTCATCAACATTCTGACTGGTTTCTCCGAGACCTTAGAAATCGATGGCTTCTCCCTCCGCATTCCGATCCCCGAAGCCTACTTCATCCATAAGCTGATTATCGCTTCCAGACGGCTGACCGCCGAGAAGCGTGGGAAGGATTTTGAGCAATGTGCAGTGCTTATACCGGTACTTGAAGAGGAACGACTTCTTCGAATTATGGAAATCCAGCGGTTCGGCAAGGAGACCAGGCAGGTCCTCGCCCGGTCCTGCGACGCAATCGGTTTTCCACTACAAAGACTATTTTTTAAAAACATGTAGTGGAAAATATCGTTATAAACCAACCCAGGTTCTTGCCAAAAGAAATGTTATTCGGGGGTTCGGAAGCAAAAATAACAAATTTTGGTCAATTATTATCCATTATTAAAAGTAGTTACCTATGCAGCCTCCAAATGAATCTTGGCGTTGAAACCTGATTTTCGCAACTGCTCTTCAACGGCCACGGCAACAAATTGTGTAACGGAATATCCCAATTCCTCAGCAAATCTTTTCGCCCGTTCAACAGAAACCGGCCTTCTCCCTTTTTCAATATCGCAAAGCATCGCTCTTGATATTTTCATCCTTCGGGCCATGTCCGTCTGTGATATCTCATCGGCCTGTCGAATGGACCAGATCATTTCCCCAAATGTCAAAGGGCCGCCGGAAATATCCTCCAGAAAGGCTTTGGCTTCGCTTTTCTTTTTAGTAATCATGTTTTGAGACCTCTTCTATATTTATAAATGCTTCCCGGTATTGATTACGAATAGTATATATGGCCCGGTAGCTTTTGCTCAACCGGATTGAATGCTGCCCTCGACGTTTTCCAAATAAAGGCTCATCATGGTATCCCCCACATTTTCGCACCTCTTCAAGTCCTTCTATTTCAACAGCGTCAACCCAAGTCAACAGCTTTCTTACAATAAACATCGGCACTTTTCTTAAATCTTTTTTGGCTGACCCGGAAATTATGACTTTTTTAATGGCCATTTAAAACCATTGTACCCTTATTTGGTGTACGTTTCAATGAAAAAATCAAGACTTTTTTAGTGGGGACAAAAATTAGCCCAAGTCGAAGGATAAAAGGCATAGGGGAAAGGGAAACAAAAGTTCGGAGTTCGGAGATAGGTCAAAAATACAAAAAGATTAAAAATTAAAATAAGTTAAGGAAAGGACTCTCGGGGTTTGGGGAAGGGGGAAAAGAAGCTCAAAGCTCAAAGCTGAAATCTCAAAGGGTGGGGGGAGGGATGGTTCGGAGTGAAGAGTTCGGAGTTCGGCGAGGTAGGATTTAAAGTTTAAAGTTCAGGGGGAATAAAGTTTAGAGTTCGGGAATGGGGGGTAAGGGCTGTAGGAGAAATAATGTTCAAAGTTCAATGTTAAGGCCAAATCTTAGAACCCAAAAGATCAAGGAAGAAGGCTCAAAAGATAAAAAAGCGTTCAGGGTTCAGCGTTCGGCCCAGAGGGCCTCCCCCCGGTGGGGGTTCGGAGAATGGGAAACTTTCAGTTCTGAGGAATGAGTTCGAAGTTCGGAGACCAAACTAAAAAAATAAGGTATTTTGTTTAATCTTCAAATCTCAAAAGTCTGGAAGGATTTTAAAAACCTTTTTTCCCTGGAAACGGTAGGCAGAAAAACCGCGAATATCGAGAGTAAAAACTTCGCTGATACCGGTCTCTTCAGAAAGGCAGACCAGGGTCGCATCTGCAAAATCCATTGGAACATCTCGATATTTCTCCATCAGGGCAGAGGACCTTGAAAGACTATCTGTCGATTGGGGGACAAGAATTGCCCCGCCTTTCAGAATGAATTCGATGGCCGCCTTTTGCCCTTTTACGGATGGACCGAGAAGGTAAATGGTTTCGGTTAGAACCGGTTCTGAGGTTAATATTTTGCCCCTGAAAGATTTAAAAAAATCAGCACACTTTTGGTGGTTGTTTTCGCTTTTGTCAAGTAGAGCCACAAAAGCACCGGTATCGAGAAGCAGGCTACGCATGTTTCTTGAACTTATTTACAAGATATTCTCTATGGGCCTCCCCAAGATTGGGAATTCCGCTCGATACGGAGCCGATCAGACCTTTTACTTGGTCATAGGGCTTTGATTCATCCAGTCCATCGATTTCAGAAATAAATTTTTCAAGAGCCAACCGGACGATATCGGAACGCTTACGCCGGAGTCTTTTAGCGACGCTGGTGATCTGTTCATGAAATACTTCGTCGAGCCTGACGGTTATCTGTGATTGCATGATTTCCCCCCAAATCTTATTGGTTTGTAATATAATGCATTGCAATGCAATTTTCAACAATAAAAGAAACAAGTATCGGGCATGGGGCATAGGCATTGTAGAAAGGCCAGAGGTAAAAGGGGAAGCCGTTTTAGTGCTCAGCGTTCGGCGTGAAGTCACCACCTGGTCGAATAATTATTTCTTGACATCATATCTATATGGACATATTATAAGATATATTTAATTAATAATTGTTATATCTATAAGTAATTATTTAATTATTTCATATTTATTTAGGGACATCAATGAGGACATACGAAAAGACACATTCTTGGTTGACTTTTCAACTTGACCTAAGATTAATTGAATTTACAACCTGGATATCCTTAGGGGAGGCTCAATCAAAATGTGAACATATTTCGGGCGTCCCTCTCAGGCCTAAGGTGGCCGAACAACTCCATATGGTGTATTTAGCTAAAGGTGTTTTAGCCACCACGGCTATAGAAGGTAACACCCTGACAGAAGCTGAAGTCATTAAACATCTTGAGGGTAAATTAAAACTGCCTCCTTCAAAAGAATATTTAGCCAAAGAAATCGACAATATCATCACGGCTTGTGACAAGATTACGACTGACATCCTAATTCATAACAAAGCGGAAACTACCGTCGATAAAATAAAAAATTATAACAAACTCGTCTTAAATGGCTTGTCTTTAGAAGAATCAATTGTTCCTGGTGAGGTGCGAAACTATTCTGTTGGTGTCGGCGGATACCGTGCAGCACCGGCGGAGGACTGTGAATTCCTTCTTCACAAACTATGTTTATGGCTAAATGAGTTTCAAATTCCGGAAAACAACCGAATAGTCTTCGGTATTTTAAAAGCCGTTATCGCCCACATCTATTTTGTCTGGATTCATCCCTTCGGGGATGGAAATGGCCGAACGGCCAGATTAATCGAATTCCAAATTTTATTAGAAGCCGGCGTTCCAACACCCGCCGCCCATTTATTAAGCAATTTTTATAATCAAACCCGCACCGAATACTTTCGACAACTGGATAAAACCACAAAAATGAAAGGAAATATCTCGGATTTCGTAAAATACGCCACGAATGGTTTTGTCGATCAACTAAGAGAACAGTTAGATATTATACGTCGTCAACAATGGGATATAGTCTGGCGCAATTATGTTCATGAAATGTTCAGGGATCAAAAGTCCGAGACCGCGATCCGCCAAAGGCGTTTAGCCTTAGATCTGTCATTATCAACGGAAGACCCCATACGCCTATCTAAGATACCTGAAATCAGTATCCGCATGGCCACAGCTTATGCTAAAAAAACCAGAAAGACCATGGTTCGAGATGTCAATAAATTGATCAGTATGGGACTCATGGAACGAACGAAAGAAGGGATTCGGGCCAAGCGGGAAATCATTTTGGCCTTTTTACCAGCAAGGAAATTTATTTCGTAAATTCCCCACAAGCTGAAGCTCAAAGGGGGTAATTAAGTTCGGAGTGAAGAGTTCGGAGTAGTGAGAAGAAGAAAGGCAAAATGCATGAGGCGCGAGGCGCGAATCTCCGAATCTTCTAAGTCCTTATAAAAGTCTTCTGTTAGGGTCTCAATGTCTTTGAAAGTATTGGGGGATTCTTTTCCCGATAATGCCTGTGATCTCCTTTACCCTCGGCCCCGATATTCCTGGCCGACGAGTCCTACAGGCCAGAACTGATTGGACGAAATTTTTAATTGACATTTTTAGATTTTGCTCCTATTTTCAAAAAACCGATATGATTGATTGGTCAGTCAATGGCAACGGAGAAGGATTGAAAAGAATAAAGGCCATAACTCGATATTAGAGGAATTTCTTTTTTGGACGCAGATCGACTCGGATCGGCAGAGAGCCGATCATGCAGATTACTCTGAATGCGGATTGCAGAATGCGGATTGCGGATTTAAACCCATTCCAAAATCCGAAATCCAAAATCCAAAAAGAATAGGGATCTCCGGGAATCGGCGAAAATCGGCGTCCTAATTTAAAAACGGGGTAAAGCGCAACCAACCATAAGGAGGACTGAAATGGGCAAAAGGATTTTGAGGACGAAACTCTGTGACATTTTGGGTATTGAATATCCGATTCTCTGTGCCGGTATGGGACCTAGCCTGGTGGGCGAAAAAACGGGGACCCCGAAAGAACTGGTCGTGGCCGTTTCCGAAGCCGGCGGGCTGGGTGTGCTGGGCGCCTCCGGTTTCACGGTGGAGGAAATGCGCAACGAGATCCGGGCCATTAAGAAATTGACGGATAAGCCCTTTGGCGTGGATTTACTGCTTCCCAGCCAAATCGTCGAGGCCGGCGATCAGGTCCAGAAGGGGCCCCAGGAGATCCCCCTGGCCGAGTTGATCAAGTCCCTGCCCAAAGCCCATTATGACTGGATCATGAAGGTCAAGGAGGACCTGAAGCTCCCGGAGATCGAAGCCCTGGCCAGGATCGACTCCACCGTCTACCGACCCCATGCCTCCGTTAAGGTCTGCATCGAGGAAGGCGTTCCCCTCTTCTGTTCCGGTCTGGGGAATCCCGGTTTTATGGTTCCGGAGGCCCATGCCGCCGGCATGAAGGTCCTGGGCATTGCCGGAAATACCAAAAACGTCCGGAGGATCGCCCAGTCCGGCGTCGACCTAGTGGTGGCCCAGGGATACGAGGGCGGCGGTCACACCGGACGGATCGGCTCCATGGCCTTATGGCCCCAGTCCGTCGATGCGGCCGCGCCCACACCGGTCCTGGCCGCCGGCGGTGTCGGAGACGGCCGGGGCATAGCCGCGGCCCTGGCCGTCGGCTGCGTGGGCGTCTGGGTGGGCACCCGGTTTCTGGCCTCGAAGGAAGGCGGGGCCTTGGACGTCCAGAAAGAGACCATACTCGAAGCCACCGATGAAGATACCCGGCGGACGTACCTCTACACCGGCAAGACCTCCCGGGCCATTTACAACCGGTTCCACGACCTTTGGGAGGCTTCCGGACTGGACCCGCTGCCTTTCCCGACCCAGGTGATCTTTGCTTCGGCTTTGGCGGACATGTTTAACAAGGCCCGAAAAAAGGAATTCATGGGGCCTTTCTCGGGCCAGGTTTCCGGGCTCATCAAAGAAATCAAACCGGCGGCCCAAATCCTGGCGGACCTGGTGGAGGAAGCTGTGGACGTACTGACCCGGAGGCTGCCGGCCAGCGTTGTGGCCGGCTGAGACCGGGAATCCCTGGCAATTTCTTTAACGGAGAAAAATCCTTGACTTCCCCGGTCTGTTTGAGATATCTAAAACAAAAGACCGTTGCAAGTTAAAGGTCGGTCGCATAATCTTTTCTCAGTCAAAATCCCAAGGGTAAATAAAAGGCTTTGGTTGGGAGCTCCACATCTTTCAAAAAAGACGAGGCTTTCTCGCTCGCAAAAAGTTCGTTCAAAATTCCCTCTCGGGTTGATCCAAACGGGGATCGATCCATCCATTTATGTTTCTCTGGATTTAAGGCATTTCAATAACAGATCGTGTCGTTTCAGTGTCTTCAGTTTGTTGACGGGGCTTTAATTTTTTTCAAGTTACAGATGTTGCTGGCATTGTAAAAAGTCTCTCAGTCGTCATTCCGGATTCCGTCCCGAAGGGGCCTCCACCCCAGAGGGCGGAAGCCGGGGACCAAACCATCGAACCTGGATTCCGGCTTTTCGCCGGAATGACGGAAAAAGGCACCATGGGTCTGATCAATGAATTCATCCAAACCATTTTATCCGGCATATCGATCGGCTGCGTCTATGGACTGGTGGCCCTGGGATTTGTTTTAATCTTCAAGGCCACGGAAGTCATCAATTTTGCCCAGGGCGAACTGTTGATGCTCGGGGCCTTCCTGTGCTACACCCTGATCACTTTCCTTAATTTTCCCTACTGGGCGGCCTTATTGGTGACCATTATCCTCATGGGTCTTTTCGGGTTGGTACTCGAAAGGACGGTTTTACGCTCTCTGGTCGGAGAACCGGTTTACGCCATTGTCATCGTGACCATCGGGATATCTTTTTTCCTGAGAAGTGCGGTCAGCATGATTCCCGGCTGGGGGACCGACACCTATGGCTTTCAAACCCCCTTTACCGAGCAATATGTCCGAACGGGCCAATTGGTCCTTTCCTGGGAGCAGTTGTCGGTCATTATGATCGCCGCCATCCTGATCGTGATCCTTTTTTCCTTTTTTCGCTATACCCGGGTCGGCACGGCCATGCGGGCCACCTCTCAAAATCAATTGGCCGCCGTTTACATGGGCATCAGCGTGACCAGGGTTTTTTCTCTCACCTGGACGATCGCCGCGGTTTTGGGCGGCATCGGAGGCATACTGTTGGCGCCGATCACCTTTGTTCACATGAACATGGGATTTATCGGACTCAAGGCCTTTCCGGCTGCAGTCCTGGGCGGGTTCCGCAGCCTGCCCGGGGCCATCGTCGGCGGGCTCATTATCGGCATCACGGAAAGTCTGGCCGGCTTTTATCTGCCCAAAGGGTGGAAGGATGTCGCCGCCTGGATCATCCTGATCGGGGTTTTGATGATCAGGCCCCAGGGGTTGTTCGGCATTCAAGAGAAGAAAAAGGTGTAACCCCCATGCGCTTTTTAATGAAGACCAAGTATTATCAGGATATCCGTCTCTTTAAATACCGCAGCACCTTTTTCTGGTACCTGGCCCTGGTCGTCGGTTGCTTTGCCCTGCCGTCGTTGCTGGATGACTATCTGATTTCCCAGATGACCTTTATCTGTATGTACGCGGTGGCCGCCGTTGGCTTAATGCTGTTAACCGGTTATACCGGGCAAGTCTCCATGGGGCACGCCGCCTTTTTCGCCATCGGCTCCTATACCTCGGCCATTCTCACCGCCCACGGCGTTCCCTTTTTAGCGGCCCTGCCAATGGCCGGGATTTTCGCCGGTATGGTCGGGGTTTTCATCGGCCGCCCGATACTTCACCTGACCGGTCTTTACTTGGCTATTGCCACCATGGGTTTTGCCTTTATCGTGGATGAGGGGCTGGTCCGCTGGGAAAGCCTGACCAAGGGAAACATGGGCTATTATTTAAAGCCCCCCAACATCGGCCCCCTGGTCTTTGATACGGAAATACGGTTTTATTATTTAGCCTTCGTCGTTTTGATCCTCACGCTCCTGGCGGCCAGAAATATTCTGCGGGCACCCCTGGGCCGGGCCATGATTGCCATCCGCGACAGTGAGGTGGCCTCCGAGGCCATCGGGATCAACCTGGCCAGGTTCAAAACCATGGCCTTTGCCATCAGTGCCTTCTTCACCGGAATTGCCGGGTGTTTGTACGCCCATAAAGTACTCTTTATCAACCCGGAAAGCTACACCATCTTTCTCTCGGTGGAGCTGTTGGCCATGGTCATCATCGGCGGGCTGGGCAGTCTTCATGGGGCGGTTTTCGGAGCGGCCTTTTTTATCTTTCTTCCCCAGTTGATCATCATGACCAAAGATTATTTACCGGTCTATCTTCAGAAACAGACCGGTCTGGAACCGGCCCTCTTCGGACTATTGATCGTTCTGGTCATGCTCTTCGAACCCCTGGGGATTTATGGCCGGTGGTTAAAGACCAAATTTTATTTTGAAATGTTTCCCCTCTACAAGAAGGATTCCTTTAAAAGAGAAAAGAAATATCAGAAGGCAGAAAGGCATTAGATGGCATTTTTTAAGGCTGAAAACGTTTCCATCTCTTTCGGCGGGCTCCGGGCCTTAAACGGGG
>JACRBX010000253.1 GCA_016219225.1 Deltaproteobacteria bacterium | reverse complement strand
TACCCTGAGCCCTGAGCCCTGAGCCCTGAGCCCTGAGCCCTGAGCCCTGAGCCCTGAGCCCTGAGCCCTGAGCCCTGAGCCCTGAGCCCTGAGCCCTCATTTCATTTTTTTGATTCGGCCCCGTTGCGATCAGGGTTCTCCAATCCATCCCTTCCCTGGATGATCCGGTCAATCGTCTCCCCATCCAGGGTCTCTTTCTCCAGGAGAGAGTGGGCCAGACGTTTCAGGGTCTCAAGGTTCTCCCTTAAAAGGGTCTGGGCTTGATCGTAGGCCTCCAGGACCAACCGTTTGACTTCCTGATCGATCTTTCGGGCTGTTTCTTCACTGTAATCCCGGTGCTGGGCGATCTCTCTCCCCAGGAAGATCTGTTCCTCCTTTTTTCCGAAGGTCAGAGGACCCAGTTCATCGCTCATCCCCCATTCGCAGACCATCTTCCGGGCCAGTTCGGTGGCCCGTTCCAGATCATTCCCGGCCCCGGTGGTCATCTGTTCGAGGACCAGTTCTTCTGCCGCCCGGCCCCCCAGAAAAATAACCAGATTATTGAGCAGAAAATTCTTCGGATAGGTATGCTTCTCATCGATAGGCAGTTGCTGGGTCAATCCTAAAGCCCGGCCTCTGGGAATAATCGTCACCTTGTGGATCGGATCGGTCCCCGGAAGCAACCGGGCCACCAGGGTATGGCCGGCCTCATGATAAGCGGTATTCTTACGCTCCTCTTCGCTGATAATCATGCTTTTGCGTTCCGTACCCATCATGACCTTATCCTTGGCCGTTTCAAAGTCGGCCATGTCCACCACATCCCGACCTATGCGGGCGGCCAGCAGGGCGGCCTCATTGACCAGGTTTTCCAGATCGGCACCGGAAAAACCGGGGGTCCCTCTGGCCAGGATATTTAAATTCACCCCTTCGGCCAAAGGGGTCTTCCGGGTATGGACCTTAAGAATTTCTTCGCGGCCTTTGACATCAGGAACAGGGACCACCACCTGCCGGTCGAAACGCCCGGAGCGCAACAGGGCCGGGTCCAGAACATCCGGTCGGTTGGTGGCTGAAATCAGGATTACCCCTTCACTGGATTCAAAGCCGTCCATTTCCACCAGCAACTGGTTTAACGTCTGTTCCCGTTCATCATGGCCCCCTCCCAGGCCGGCCCCCCGGTGGCGGCCCACGGCATCGATCTCGTCAATAAAGATAATACAAGGGGCGTTGCGCTTTCCCTGAATAAAAAGGTCCCGTACCCGGGAAGCCCCGACCCCTACAAACATCTCCACAAAATCCGAACCACTGATGCTGAAAAAAGGTACCCCGGCTTCTCCGGCAATAGCTTTGGCCAACAGGGTCTTCCCTGTTCCGGGAGACCCCATTAACAGGACCCCTTTGGGAATACGCCCCCCCAGGCGGGTAAATTTCTTCGGATCTTTTAAAAATTCAATAATCTCCCGGAGTTCTTCCTTGGCCTCTTCGATGCCGGCCACGTCGCTGAAGGTAACCTTTGGCCCCTGGTCCGATTGGAGCCTGGCCCGGCTCTTACCAAAAGCCATGGCCTTGCCTCCGCCGGTCTGCCTCTGGCGCATAAAAAAGATCCAGACCCCGATTAAAAGGAGCATGGGAAACCAGGAGATCAGGATGGTCATATACCAGGGAGAATCATCCATTGGTTTGGCCGTGATACGGACGTTATTGGTCCTTAAGGACTTTATCAAATCCGCATCCCTGGGGGTAAAAGTCCTGAATTTCTTCCCTCCCACCAAAAAACCCTGGATATCGTCTCCCTGTATCGTCACACTCATGACCTCGCCTTTTTCCACCATGGCCATGAATTCAGTATAGCTCAAAGGTTCTTTGTCCACCTGGGGTTTGTTAAATAGATTAAAAAGGACGATCATGACAAGGCTGATGACCACCCACAAGGCTAAATTTTTATAAAAAGGGTTCAATGCTTTACTCCTAATCGGCCGTACTTTTTCTGATGGTTCCCGGCCATGAAGGTCCGGGAAGCCATTGAAGTTATCTGTTGCAAACTACCACAAAACACTTAGAAATTCAAAGCTATTTTACAGACCCTTTTCCTTCCGGTAGACTATCTCCAGGACAAGGGTGGTATGGTGATCCTGGCAAAAGGGCTGTCCGATTTCCATTCCCCCTATCCAGACGATTTCTCCTCCGGAAAGGACCAGGGGGATGCGGTCCCGCAAGGCCCGGGGAACCTTCCGGTCGATAAAAAGCCGGCTGACCTTCTTGGAACCCTCCATGCCCAGCGGACGGAAACGGTCTCCGGGTCGTAAATTCCTAATCACCAAAGGCCAGGACAGTTTATTAAAATCGACCCTGGCCAGATTTTTATGGCCCGGCAACTCAAATGATTTAGAACCGGCCTTGACCTTCTTAAAAGATAGCGATGCACCGGTCTCCGGTATAAAAATCTCAATGGGCTTTTCAATCTCATAGGTAAAAGGAACCATCGGCTTTGGATCGGAATCAGTCCGGAGGATTTTTATGTCTTTCCGGTTCCACTTTGCCGAAAGGCCATTGGGCAAAGGAATAGTGCCCTGTGTCCGGTTGCCTTGCGCGGCCTTTAAAATGGAGAGGATGTGGACGGCCCGGAAATGGCGTAAGTGTCCCAAGGTCGCCAAAACGGCCTTCTGAATGAAGCGGGAAGATAGAGCCTGGGGTAAGTCGGCCAGTTGATGCCGACTAAGGGTGGCCGTCGCGCCGGAACAAGAAAGAACGGCCGGTTCTATTTGATCGGCCTTCTCCTTAAGGTATTCTTCATCCTTTTGCAGCAGCCGGGCGGTCTGATTTAACTGGGCCACAATATTAGGGGAATATTTCCCCAGTTCAGGCAGTAGATGATGCCGCACCCGGGCCCTGAGATAGCGAAAATCCCGATTGGAAAGATCTTCTTGGAAGGGAATTTCTTTATCGGCCAGATAATCCAGGATCTCCTGACGATAGGTCCTGATCAAAGGACGGATAACCCGACCCCGTTTGGCGGGGATTCCGGCCAGTCCTCCCAGGCCGGCGCCCCGGACCAGGCCGATCAGGACTTCTTCAGCCTGATCATTAGCCGTATGGGCCAGGGCCACCCGGTCGATATTCTTTTTTTTTACAAAGTCTTCGTAGGCCTGGTATCTTAATTCCCGGGCCGCCTCTTGAAGCGACCGCCCGCTTTTCCTTTGATATTCCCTGACGGGCAGTTTACGGCTGAAAAAAATACAACCCCACTTTTCAGCCCAGCTCCGGACAAAAGCCTCTTCTTCATCAGCCGCGGCCCTCAGGCCATGATGGCAATAAAGGACCGTCAGGTCCAGATTCCATTTGGGGCGTAATTCGGAGAGCAGGGAAAGGAGGGCCATGGAATCCGGGCCGCCGGAAACACCGATTAGAATCCTGGCCCCTTTATCAAACAAGGAAGCCTCTTGGTTAAACGATTCAACGATCCGCCGAAGGTTTTGTTTTTTCTTTCTTTTAATTTGTTCCATCTTTTAGTAATGAGGATGAATTTATAGCCAAAACTGTCTAAATTTAGGTCTTTGAACCGGTCCTCCAGCATTAGTGAAGGTATCCGGAAATTCAAAATTTCCGGATGGATACTAACTTAATATCTCTCGAATTTTATTGATCAAATCATTCGGAGCAAAGGGTTTCTGGATGAAATTCTTTCCCGAATATAAGATCCCATACTGGGGAAAGAGATTATCCGAATAACCGGACATAAAGAGCACCTTCATCTCAGGCCGCAGGGCCAGTACCCGCCTGGACAATTCCGGGCCGTTCATACCCGGCATAACCACATCCGTGGTCAGCAGGTCAATCCGGCCCTCGTAATCCTGGCACAACCGAATGGCCTCCTCCCCGTTTTGGGCCTCCAAAACCAGGTGGCCGTGCATGGTCAGGATCTTTCGGACCAGATCCCGGACCAGGTTATCGTCCTCCACAACGAGGATGACTCCCGACTCTGCCGGGGAAAGAGGAGAAGAATCTTGTCTGTCCGCCGGCCCTTGAGCCTGATCAATCCTGGGGAAAAAAATCTTAAAGGTTGATCCTTTTCCGGGAATGCTTTCAGCCAGAATATAGCCTCCGCTTTGCTTTACAATCCCGTAGACCGTAGACAGACCCAGCCCGGTTCCCCTGCCAAGCTCCTTGGTCGTAAAAAAGGGCTCGAAGATATGGAGCAGGACATCGGTTTCCATCCCGCACCCGGTATCCCTTACCGTCAGCATCACGGAAAACCCCATAGTTGACCCCGGATGCTGATGGACAAAAGTTTGGTCCAGATAGATATTGGCAGTCTCGATAACCAGTTTGCCCCCGTGGGTCATGGCATCCCGGGCATTGACGGCCAGGTTCATGATTACTTGCTCCACCTGCCCCCAATCGGATTTTATCTGACCCAGATCGGGAGCTAAAACCGTAACCAGTTCAATGTCTTCTCCGATGATGCGCAGGAGCATATTTTTCAGGTTGTTCACCAGGGTGTTAAGGTTCAGAGGCACTTGTTTAAGAATCTGCTTGCGGCTAAAGGCCAATAGTTGTTGGGTCAGGGCTGCGGCCCGCTGACCGGCCTTCCGGATCTCTTCAATCTCGTTATACATCGGTTCCCGAGGTTTTAGATTGAGCAGTAATAAATCGCTGTACCCCAGGATAGCGGTCAGGATATTATTAAAATCATGGGCGATGCCCCCGGCCAATCGGCCGATGGCCTCCATTTTCTGGGACTGACGCAGTTGTTCTTCCAGATGTCGGTGCCGGGTGATATCGTGGTTTACGGAGATCAGGCAAACTTCTTCCCCCAGGATAATTTTTTCGGCCGATCGTTGAACCGTTAGAATCTCTCCGGCTTTGGTGCGAAATCCGACTTCCAGGTCGCTGACCGATCCCGATTCCATAAGCATCCGAACCATAGTCCGACGTTCTTCCGGATCGACCCAGATGCCCAACTCGACCGAGGTGCGGCCGATGGCCTCCTCCCTGGTATAACCGGTGATCTTCGAAAAGGCATCATTAACCTCGATGTAGCGCCCGTCTTCCAGGAGGCTGATGGAGATCCAGTTGGGGCTGGCCCGGAAGGCCTTGGAGAATTTCTCCTCGGACCAACGTCTGGCTTCCTCCATCTTTTTGCGATCGGTAATATCCCTGAAGATACCCAACAGGTAAGGTCTTTCATTTAAAAAGACCAACGAAGAAGCAACATCCGCATACAACACCCTTCCGTCTTTCCTTTTTAACGGAATATCTTTGACTACCTCCATCTCTCTCCTGGCCTGTTTTTCAATATAGTCTATCACTGTGGGCAGCCGT
>JACRBX010000252.1 GCA_016219225.1 Deltaproteobacteria bacterium | reverse complement strand
TTGGTATTAGAATCCCTTGAATTAGGAAATTTACGGGGTTAGCAAAACCAATCGGACTGGGTGGCCGGAATGGTCCAGGAATGAGCATTTAGGCTTTGAACTTGAAGCCTTCAGCTTTTTGATTTTTATCCCATCGCCGAACTCCGAACACTGAACACTGAACACCGAACGTTCTTCCAGGAGGGGTTTGTTTAAAAGCTTGTTTTGGGGGTCAAAAAGGCCGGGTTAAGACTCTTTTTGACCACATCCTTTCGAGAATATAATTTTAATTCAACCGCCTCGGACGGTCCGACCCGATTTTAATCTCAGAAAAGAGATAACCAAAGCGCCGGTTTATTATTTCCGCGACATCGGTTTGCGCAATTTTGCCTCGAGCAGCTTCGGCGCCATCTCGGACAGCCAGGCCGGTTTTGCCTTCCAGACCATTGTCCATGCCATGCTGAGAGAACGTTTTCCATTAGCAGATACGACGCTCCACTACTGGCGCACCAAGGACAAAGCCGAGGTCGACTTTGTCATCCGGAGTGGGGAGGCGGTGACGCCCCTTGAGGTCAAGTATCGGGACCTGAAAAAGCCGGAGATCCGCCGTTCCTTCCGTGGGTTTCTTGACGGGTATCATCCCTTGAGCGGTTATATCATCAACAAAAGTTTCAACCAGGAAGCGCTGGTAGGCGAAACCCGGGTGCAGTGCCTTCCCTACTGGGAGCTGTTATTTAAAGAAGCTTTCCCGTTCATCGCCAACATTCCCGCGGCTGATACCCCAACGGCCAGCCCTGCCTTGTGACACCCCTTATTAACAGGCTGACCAACATCCTCTTTGCCGAAAACCTGCAGAAGATTACCGAACTCTTTGTCCTTCAGCTTTTTTGATTTTTTACCCAACGCCGAACGTTCTTCCAGGAGGGGTTTGCTTAAAAGCGTGTTTGGGGGCCAAAAAGACCGGTTTAAGACTTTTTTGACCACATCCTTTCGAGAATATAATTTTAATTCAACCACTTCGGATGGTACGACCCCGTTCTGAACCCCGTTCTGAAAGAATCGCTTACAGGGGGGAGCCTGCCGGAATGGATCGGAATGGGTGGCCGGATTGGAGCAAAACCACAAACTTAGAATTTTCCTTAGACGCTTATCTCGACTGGCGTCCTTATTAGGTTTTCCACTGGCGTGTAGATATCCAGGTCGGTTTCGGGGGTCTTAATGGAAATAATAAGGGAATAGCGAGCTCGCTTTGCCCAGCGTCCCAGTTGATGGCGTTCGCGCCACCAGCCGATTACCGGATAAACGGCAACAAACCCTCTTTGGGCGAGTTCGACGGCGGTTCCAGTCCATTGGTCGGAATGTATGGACCCAAGGGCTCTGAGGTCAGGCCCCAGAAACCATTTGGCCGCGTCACTGCTTGATGGGTTCCCCAATTCTTCGTCACGAGCCAATTGATTGATTCTTCCTCTAAATTGATTTGGTGTTTCAGTTGGAGTCTTCACTTCAAATCGTAGACCATGGGAGGCATAGCTGTATCTTCTTGTCCAGCCTCTCCTGGCCGGATTTGGCTCGATAAAGTACGAAAGCGTTACCCTCATTTCAACTTCTGTCTCGCCGAGTTCTTCTAACTCTTGGGTAGGCCAGGGTATTCGATGGAGATTTAAGTCCCGGGTCTTATAAGAATCATCAAATTTATCAAATGGCTGTAAGGAATCTTGGGCAATCAGGGTGAGGGCATTTTGGGCACTCCACATGGCCCTATTCAAGTCTGGGACACCAAATCCAGCGTATCGCAGAAGGGCCTCTTTACCGCTTCGCGTTGTCAAAGGTTGAAATCTGTCCTTCATGGCCTCTGTCCAATCGGCGGAATGAACCAATAACCCTCGAATCGATTCGGGCCAATAATCCGGGTATTCTGCCCACAATACCGTAGCCATCCTTGAGGCCAGCACTGTCGCGGCACTAGTCTCACCGGTGACGACAAGGGGCTTTTTGGTAAATTGCCGATTTGTGGTCAGCAAACACAAACTGTCCACAAAATCTGCTTCTCCGTTGATAGGGTCGGTGGCCATATTCCCGCCCTCCAGAACAATATCCGGTTTAATCGGCCATGGCCGTTGCCAGGCCATTGACGTACAACTGCATGGGCTTAGGTCTCCCTGTGGGGCAACGGGTATCCAACCAGGGTATTCTTGGGGGTCCATGTTGATTTTTTCGGTATATGCCCCGACAGTTAAGGGATTCCAGCTTTGCCCTGGATCATGAATGGTATCGGTCTGATTACTTTCAGGATAAAGATACCTATTACTGAAATCGGTGTTCCCGGCAGAAACAACTATTAAACGAGACTTATCATCGTCGGCCCCGGAGGTTAATTTGTCTAAACAAGCGGACCAGGAAGAAGGTTTCCCCCGGTCTCTAAAATCCTTGGTAGTCACAGCCATGCAAACGGTCCGTTGGCGCTCTGGTGCTGAGATCTCCGCACGGGCAATAGACTCGACCGTAATGGCCCCGTACAGATGAGGTGGGTTATCTCCTCGGGGAGGAAGGATTTTTACCGACTCCAAGTGGTATCTTAAAAAGATTGGAGAGCCAGAGGCAAGGGTTTCGATTAGATCTCCATACAGGGCAAGGCCTGCCATTTCGGTCCCATGATCGTGGTGATCGGTTACCCCCCAAGATGGTTCATAGGTGTGCATATCCGATAATTGCAGAGCTGGTCTTATCAGGGGATGCTCGTTGTTTATGCCGGTATCTAATATGCAGACCGCAAAGTCGCCGGAATATGGGCCGTCTATTCTTTTTAGGGCGTCATCCACCCAATCAAATTGTTCTGATGGGGTCATAGAAGTAAAAAAATCAGCGGTTTCTTTTGCTTTTCTTAGTTCTGCAATGCTGTTCAGCAAGTTAACGGAAATACTCATTTGGGATTTGCTGCCGTAGGCCAGGACAACAGTCCGATCGGGGAAAAGGATATTCCTTGGATCTAAGACCAAGCCAATTCGTGCGGCGTGTTCTCCAAATGAGCCCAGGAAAGCTTTCCTATCATCGCCAGTGCGCAGCCATACTTCCCACCAAACCTTCTCCTCACCAACCGGGATTTCCGCCGGGTCATCTGTCCAAAGAGCTTCAAGCATTGCCCTGCGAATTTCACTAATACTTTCTATCAGCTTCTTATTTTTGGGTTTATTCCGCTTCGTTTCTTGTTCCAGATAGGCTGTAACCAGTTTGACGAAATGGGTCAGTTTCCCCTCTGGGACAAAAACTACGGCATAGGTTTTATCTCCGATATCCTTCACATTGACCAATTCGATGCCGGATCTGAGTAATTCAAGGCTTTCAAATTTAAGTTTAAATCCAGGTTCACTTTCAAATTGGATGTAGATGCCGTTTCCCACATCAATACCGAAAGCAGCTTGCTCTCGACCGAGAATTTCGGCCTCCCGTCTTAAACTTTCCAGTTGGGACAATAATTTATTGCCATGTTTGGATCTTTGACGAGGGGGTAATTTGAATTCGGCCCCAAAGGTTTTGGGCCTTCGATAGAGTTCTGTTTCAGCAGTTCCTTTTATGAGTAGGTGGGGTAAATTATCAGAGATGCGATCAGGCATGGACTGTTTGCCTTATCCGACGTCCATGAAAAGGAGGGTTGAATTCATTTATTTCTAATGGCGTTACGCTCCGACAAGGTCTTCAATATGTCGGCATTCTCTATTTTTTTTCGATCATTAATGATCGTATCTTTTATGGCTTCTTCACAGGCCCGTGAAAGATCCGCATAACTCAAGCCAGCGGCGATATCTGCCAGCCCTTCCCAGTCGATTTCAGATTTTTTAAAGGCAACTAATTTTGACTGGAGTGCCTTAATCGTAAGCTCTCTATTCGGCAAGTCATACTTAATGATATCATCAAAACGGCGATAGAGGGCAAAATCAAGAATATCAGGGTGATTGGTCGCGGCCAATAATATACTATCCGACTCATCCTGTTCGATCAACTGCAGGAAGCTGTTCAGAATTCTTCGTATTTCGCCGACATCGTTACCCAGCCCTCTTTGGGACCCTATCGAGTCGAATTCGTCAAACAGGTATACTCCCCGGGTTTGTCCGATGGCATCGAATATCAGCCTGAGTTTGGCAGCCGTTTCACCCATATACTTGGTAATAAGGCTGTCGAGACGAACGACAAATAACGGAAGCCCAAGTTCTCCAGCCAATACGCCTGAGGACATTGTTTTGCCTGTGCCCGGCGGGCCTATTAAGAGAAGTTTTTTGCGAGGGGAAAGACCGTGAGAGCGAATTTTGGTGATTTGCCTGTGTTCTTTAATCAACCGGGTCAACCGTTCGAGAACTTCAACCTCAAGAATCATATCGGCCAAACGGATTTTCGGGTAAGCAACGGTCAGGAGGAGTGATAACTCTCCCCGGGGTTGGGCGATCGGAATCGATTTTCTTGAGGGTTCTATGGCCTGTTTGCGGGATTTAGCTTCATCAATGATCAGACGTATTTCCTGAGCAAGTTTACCATGACCAGTCCTCGCCTCGGAGGCGGCCATTTGCATGGCAACCGAAAGAAAATGGGCCTCATCTCCCTCAAGATGTGATTTTATAAGGGACTTGAGTTGCTCTGCTGTCGCCATGGATGTTTTCCCTTAACAGTCTTTGTTGCAAGGGTACCAACGGGACCTGACTTTGTCAAATGGAAAAATAGTGGATCAAAATTAAAGAAAAAGCCATGCCAATCCGCGCATTTGGAAAGGTTTTTTAGATGACTTGACTTCCTCAGAGTATCTAACACTTACGATAAACTCAGATTTTTAAATAGCTTGGTATTAGAATCCCTTGAATTAGGAAATTTACGGGGTTAGCAAAACCAATCGGACTGGGTGGCCGGAATGGTCCAGGAATGAGCATTTAGGCTTTGAACTTGAAGCCTTCAGCTTTTTGATTTTTATCCCATCGCCGAA
>JACRBX010000251.1 GCA_016219225.1 Deltaproteobacteria bacterium | reverse complement strand
GAGTATTTTGTCAACACGATAAAAGCCCGCCCCTATGCAAAGCCAACGACGGGCATCAGCCTGGCGATGAACTGTTTCATGTTGATTTCCTCTTCAGGTATTCACTGAGCGCCCAGCCTGTCATGGCCAGACATTCCATGTCCAGATATTTCTCGGCCCGCCTTTCAAATAAGAGGGAACAATGGGCCGGAAAATCATCATCCCGATCATTGAAAACCATCAGAACAGGGACCTTGGGCAAGGCCTCAAACCGCAATACAAGATCGGCGGAAATAGCCGTTTCCACAGGACGCCCGCCTAATTCGACCGAGGCTTGCCGAAGATCCGAAAGACGTCCTGAAAAAGTCCGGCTGATCGGCTTTTCGGCGTTGTTCAGAAATCCGCCGAAAAAAGGTCCCCCATCCTTAAACTCCTTGTAACTGACCCAATCGGATCCGGCTGGCTCTTTTTCAGGGCATAGGAGCAGATATTTGCAAAGAATAACACAAATCGAGTGGGTTGGCCGGTCCCCCTGTTGATCAACAATGCCTTGAGCTGAAATCCGATAGGGAGTTCCATAAAAAGGGATAATGGTCTCTCCCTGCTCCAGTATCAAACCAAGTTTATCCATGATCCGGGTTAAATCCGTATTGGCTATCTCGTTCAGATACCCCCTATATATTTCTTCAAAAATCGCTGCCTTCTCCATTATTGTCCTTCCTTACCATAACTTTAAGATAATCCGGCCTTCATTTCTTTCCGCCCGGACCCTTTGGATTTCAACCGGTGCCTTCCGGCCATCCTATATAAAGAGACTTCTGCCAACCGAATCAATTTTTCAACGTTGTATGCATTTCAACCCGTGTTTTTCCATATTCCAATACAAACAGCGTTTAGGCCAGGTGGGGCAGATTTCCATCGGTTTGTCCGATACCCTGGAGAGAATAATGGAATGGGCTTTAAATTTTATTAAATTCTCGATGGCCTCTTCTTTGGTTACAATGCGGGCTTTGCCTGCTTCGGCCATCCCCAGGGCCAGTTCATCTAAAAAAACCGATTCGGTCAACGGAGTATCCGTATGCAGAACCCGGCAGACCCGTTCCCCAACAGCGCACTGCGCGGCGCCGGTTATCAGTTCATTGGCCTGTTCCAGCGTGATTTTGGTGGGGATCATTTTGGCCACTTCGGTCTCCAGGGCCTTTCCCATCTCAGTCTCTTGCAGCGAGGTTGTGGCCTGGTCCATGACCGAAAAGGCCGTCTTGATATATTCAACGACTTTCCCTGATGTATAATCCTTCACTCTGGCCATAGCACCCTCCTTATTATCTCGATATTATAACGAATTATAACGATCTTTTTTGGTTTTTACCGGCTAATCCGCCGGCGTATTAAAAACAGGATCTCTGGATATTATTTAAGCAGATACCCAATACCATGTCATCGCCCATTTGGGGGATTGAGTAATTTTTTTTTAAAAAAAATTAGGATCGGTCAGATGAGTCGGTGTCGGGCCGCCCAGACGGCCGCCTGGGTGCGATCATTTACCCCAAGCTTATTGAAGATATGGATGACATGACTTTTTACGGTGTGGGGGCTGATGGTCAAAAGTTCGGAAATAGCGATATTGGTTGCCCCTTCGGCAACCAAACGAAGGACCTGGATTTCCCGCCCCGTCAAAGGAGGCTGGCCGATCGCTGGTTCCTGTTCCCGTGGGGGTTCTTTACCCGTCCCTGACGATGAGTTGGGGGACGAGGAAGGGGCAATCGGTCCGGAGATCCCGCCAATGGCCTGGTGTCGTTTGGCCGGATCGATTTCGATGGTGATGGTGGAGGCCAGACCGCCGTCCCGATCGAAAACCGGATAGACGGCATTTTCGTAGATGGGGGCGGAAAATCCCGGGCAAAGTTCGGGCACGCTCTTTCCCTGGCGTAAAGCCGCGGCAAAGGCCAAACAGGTGGGATACCCACACTCCCGGCAATTGGTTTTCGGCAAAAGTGTTAAAACGTCGATAACTGAAAGCGGGCGGTAGGTTCGATGATTCGGCAGGAAATCGTTTCGTTTAGCATGGAGATCATTTAAAAAATCAACAAGTTGTGAAAAAAAGGCCAGGGCCTGATCCTTGCTCGAAAATGGCGCGGCTACCACTTCCCGGGGATAGAGGGTGGATTGAATATTCTTGAAAAGGAATTGGATAGATGCGGGTTGGTCAAAATACCGGGCATCCGGGATAACGGAATTGATATAGGGGAAAAGGCTCCGCACATCCTGGTCAAGCTTAAAACAGGCCCCATAGCTTCTGCCGTTAACCAGAGAACGCATACCGGCCCTTTCAAACGAAAATTCAAGAAAGGCGCCTATCAATGTCCTTCTCCTTCCTTCGGGGATTCCACAACCGTAACCTCTTTAATCAGGATCTTCTGGCCGCTCGTTCTCTGACCTGATTAGTTTTAATACTCTGAAAATTTTGGATTTTCGGATGAGAACTATATACTATTTTTTCCAGAGTAACAATAAATTCCAAAAAAATATTTCTTCGCTTTGCTTCCCCCCCCTTCCCTGCCCTAATAATCGCCCCGGATAGCCCAAACGGGGGATGACAACCGCTTGAGCTTAGGGTACCATGTAGGAAAACTGTTTTACGGAGGAAAGACTATGACGCAGTTCTCAAGTCATCTGAGTGTATTGAACCGGCTTCCCAAAACCAACTGCCGGGAATGCCGTCAGGCCAGTTGCCTGGCCTTTTCGGTGGCCGTATTCCAGGGTAAAAAAACACTCGCCGATTGCCCCTATCTTGAAGGGGATGGCACGATAGAGGCCCGGAAGGGTTCAGGGGAAGCCAGCCAGATCGAGAGGGATATGGAGAAAGCATTGAATAACCTGCAACAACGTATCCGGGCGATCAACCTGGCCGACGCCGCAAAGCGGTGCGGCGCCCTGTACCACCAGGGGAAATTGACGCTAACCTGTTTAGGCAAGCCTTTCAGCGTGGATGCCGCAGGTGTCATCTCTTCCGGTTGCCATGTAAACCAGTGGGTTTCCATCCCCATATTGAACTATGTCCTGGATTGCACCGGACGTCAGCCCCGTGGGGAGTGGATTCCGCTCCGGGAAACCCGGGGCGGAGCGGACTGGTGGCGTCTTTTCGGGCAGCGTTGTGAGAAACCCTTAAAAAGAGTCATCGACGAATACACCGAACTCCTGGAACTGCTGGTCGAAATTTTCGCCGGGGAACCCGCACCGGACCGTTTCAATTCGGATATCGCCGTAGTCATCCATCCCCTCCCCCTTCTACCCATTCTATTATGTTACTGGAAAAGCGAGGACAGTATGGATTCTTCCCTGCACCTGTTCTTTGACGTCACCGCAGAAGAGAATCTCCGAATCGATTCGATCTATTCGCTCTGCGTGGGGCTGGTGACCATGTTTGAGAAAATCGCCTTGACTCACGGCAGGTAGATTACATAGGGACGATATGGGAGGGGACCCTTATCTCCATTTTGCCGCGCCGCGTCTCGACGACGACGGTCTCCCCGTCATCTATCCCAGTTCTCATTCCTTTTGAAAAACCCTTTCACGAGTGACAGCCGCATTTACATTTTTCTTAAACCAGCGTTTCAACCGTATCCGATTCCAGTAGGTCATGGGAGGACGAGAAGACTTTATCTTTCCGGCTAAAGTGACTTCGGGTTGAAATAGAAGATCCAGGATATGGCTGGTCGGAGAGATGGGATTTAAATGATTGACGCAACCGGCACAGTAGGTGATCATCCTCCGGCCCCGGGCCTCTTCCTTTCTCAGGGCCGACCAGCTTTTTGCCAGGGCCGGGGACAAAAAACCGACCGCCCCGCCTTCCCCGCAGCACAGGGTGGTTTGCCGCGTGTGGGCCATTTCCTCAATGGTCAAGCCTTTTCTTCCTACCAGACTTCTAACATCATCATGTATAGGGGCTTCATATCGAACCACACAGGGATCATGAATGGTAACATTGCCTGAAACATTTCCCGTTTTCGGTAACCCATTTTCCGCTAAAACTTCGTAAACGGTTTTCACTTTCAACTCTCCCCCATACTCCCTGAAAACCTTATAACAGTTGGGACAGGCCACCCAAATATTTCGAATTCCCAGATCAAGCAAATAGGCGGCCATTTCCCCGAATATAGTCTGAAAATAGTCCTGTCTACCCAAATCCAGGGAGGGCTTGGCGCAGCAGTCCAGAACAACCCCCAGGCTGGGATTGCTTTGCCTCAAATGCTCAAAAAGGTTGATCACCGTCTCCGGTCTGGTTCCGGGCAAGTTACATCCGGGGAACAATACCGTATCGCAACCCAGGGGCAGACCGTACCAGGTGTACCTTTTTGAGGTCCCCCGTTTTTCATATTGCAGCAAAGCCTTGTGTTCCGGGAATTCTCCTCTGCCCGGGTGCACCGCTTCCCGGCGCATCTCTTGAAACAACCGGGAGGGTTCGAGTCCGACTGGACAAACGGCCCCGCACAACCCGCACAGGCTGCATTCAAAGGCTATATCCAGCCCTTTTCCGTCTGCCGAATGAACCCCATCGGCAATGGCTTTGGGATTGCCATGCTTTTGCAGAAAGCGGCATTCCTTCTGACAAAGAGAGCATTCGATGCATTTCTCTTTAATCTGTTCGTTCATTATTAAAAACCTATTTCACTTTTCCCACCGGATAATCGGCCTCATCCCAGGCCTTGATGCCGCCGGGATAGCGGTACACATTCTTATAACCCAACTTTACCGCCCACATGGCCCCATTGTGGCTGCGGGTACATTTGGTGAAGCCGCAGTAGAAAACGATCAGGCGATCCTTGTTTGGCCCGAGCAGCTTTTCCAATTCGGCCTTTTTCTTTTCATCTAATTGATTCATTTCCGTAATAGGAAATTCTATTTGTACCGCTCCCGGGACATGTTGTTTTTTATAGCTGTCTTCATAAGGCATGGTATCGACGATCAACAGTTCTTTTTTCTGATCGATCCAACCCTTAAGCTCTTCTGTGGAGACAAACTTATAGCCTCCCCGGGCGACTTCTTTGGCAAAATTTACGGCAATCTTCTCTGTATCCAGTTCTTTGCTCCCCCAGGCGGCCAGGCCATTACCCGATAAACCCAGAATAAGGATTCCAATCAATATCCCGGTCATTCCAATTCGTTGAGCCAACATTTTCCAACTTCCTCCTTCTTATGCTTTTATTATATTAATAGGCTATGGGCTATGGGCAATAGGCAATAGGTTAAAAGGTTTTCCGGATTTTTCTTTTCCTATAGCCTATAGCCTCGTGCCTATTGCCTGAATTTTTCTATTTTCTCCATAAAGGTACAGGTATTTTTCGGTCGAACTTAAGCCACCTTGAACCGTATAAAACAATGACGCCTCCCATCATGATCAAATCCCGGTAAAAGGCCTGCCAAAGCCCGGCCTGACTCTTTAAATCTTCACCCGAAAAACAGCCGCAATCGACATTTAAATTGCTTAAAATCCCGTACCAGAGAACCGCTGTAAAAAGGGCCAATAAGGAGAGCATCACACTTAAACTCCCCCTGATGGCCAGGATAACGCCTATCCCGGCCAACAGTTCCAGGACCGGCAGGCCGATAGCCGCGACGGGTAAAATTGAATCGGGAATCAGGTCATATCGGGATATAGTCCGGGCAAAGGCCTTGGGGTCCAGGATCTTAAGGGTTCCTGCATAGATAAAAACAGTCCCAAGACCCAGGCGTATCAAAAAGGAAAGCCAGGTGGAAACCGGCAAAAGACGGGCCAGAATTCGGTTAATTGAAAATTTGTGGTTTTCGTTGGCTCCCCACATAATTTTTGACAACTACATCAATTCCACCTATAAAGCAAATAGGAAATATTGATAATAATCCCCCGTCCCATAGGAATAATTAATGAACGTTATTTTCGTACTAAACCGCCATGCCCCGCCTTTTGGGGCATGGCACCACGAAGCATGAAAATAGGCTCCTTGGAAGACGGATACTATTTTCGTATTAAACCTTCATGACCCATTGGGTCACCACGAAGCATGAAAATTTTGTTTAGGTGATGGGTTATAAGCAATAGGCTACGAGCTATGGGCAAGGTACTGGGTTCAAAGCTTTTACTCTTGCAACTTGAAACTTGCAACTTTGTCTTCTAATGACCCCTGACCCCTGATCCCTGACCCCTAAATGCTATTTTCGCACTAAAAACAGTTGACAGCGCCTTGATAGGAGGATATATTCACATTATGAATATTCATTCTAAAAATATTTCCCCTCCGGAACAGGATCGTAACCCCGCGGAATATGCCGTACTGGGTGCCTTAGGGAAAGGACCGACCCACGGATATGACATTTATCAAAATCTTTCCAAGAATTTAGTATCCATCTGGACCCTTGGCCTCAGCCAGGTCTATGCCCTTTTGTCCCGGCTGGAGCAGGAAGAATTGGTTATCCATCAGCGTCACGAACAGGAAAAACGGCCGGATCGGAAGATCTTCACCCTGACTCCCAAGGGCATAAAAATTTTTAAGAACTGGGTACGCCAGCCGGTTCCGCACATGCGCGATCTGCGGCTGGAATTTCTTTGCAAACTCCACTTCGCCCGCACACAGGGTCGGGGAGCGGAAACACGGCTTATCGAGGCCCAGATATCCCTATTGGAAGAAAAATCCCAAAGAATGCATTCTAAGGCAAAATCGATGGAAGCTTTTATGGAAATCCAGGCCCTCCAGTTTCGCCTCTCTCAGACTGAAGCCGCCATGGCCTGGCTGAAAGCCCTGTCGGAAACGGATAAACAATCTAATCAGAGATATTCTTGAATTCAGAAGCCAGGAGCCAGAATTCAGAATGAGACCGAATCATTAATAATGGTCTGGTAAAAACTCGTCATTCCCGAGCGTCTTTATCGGGAATCCAGTATTTTCAAGAAATGGGAGATCAAGGTCCCTGGATTTCGCTCCCCGATTACGACATTCGGGGACAAGCTTAAAGCATGCCGGGGAGACGGAAAAAGGAGTGCACTTGCATGTCGATCATAAAAAAAATTATTCTCGGTCTTCTCATGGTCTTACTCATTTCAGCCGTCTCACCAAACGTCTATTCGGCTTCTGTCGAGGAGTTGACCGTTTCCGCCGCCATCAGTCTTAAAAATGCCTTCGAAGAGATGGGATGGATCTTTGAAGGCGGCCATAAAGGGGTTAAGGTGCTCTTTAATTTCGGCGCATCCGGAGACCTGGTCCGTCAAATCGAGGCCGGAGCGCCGGTGGACTTATTCGCTTCCGCGGCCTCCGGGGACATGGATAAACTCCAAGGCCAGGGTTTGATTAAAACCCGTTCCAGAACCGATTTCGCCGGTAACACCCTGGTACTCATCACCCCCGGCGGCCCAGCCCTTCGATTGAAATCCTTTACCGAACTGCAGGAAAAGAAGATCAAGAAAATCGCCCTCGGAAATCCTAAAACCGTTCCGGCCGGCAGATATGCTCAGGAGGCGTTAACCCGTCTTAAACTCTGGGAGGGATTGAGGGAAAAACTGATCCTGGCTGAAAATGTCCGCCAGGTATTGGACTATGTAGCCCGGGGAGAATGCGATGCCGGGCTGGTTTATGCAACGGATGCCCGAACCCGTTCCAAGGAGGTCACTCTGGCTTTGGTTGCCCCGGAAGGCAGCCACCAGCCGATCCGTTATCCCGTAGCGATTATCCGGGGGACGAAAAAGGAAAGCCTGGCCAAAGAATTTATTGCCCTGATACTATCCAGGGAAGGGAAGGATATTCTCCAACGCCACGGATTTAAAAACGTTCAAGGAAAAACGAAATAATGGATGATTCGACCTGGTTCTCCTTGCGCCTTTCGCTGCAAGTCGCCCTGACGGCGACCTGTTTTATCATCCTCATTGGTATACCCATTGCCTATTTTCTGGCCAGAAAGGATTTTAAGGGAAAGGAATTGGTGGACGTTCTTTTCACCCTTCCCCTGGTCCTGCCACCGACTGTTACCGGATATTATCTGATTATTTTATTTGGAAGGCGAGGGGTTCTGGGGAGTATCCTTTATGAGTGGACGGGCTGGAGCCTGATGTTCACCTGGTACGCCGCAACCCTGGCCTCATTTGTCGTCGCCCTGCCCTTGATGATCAAGACCAGCCGGGCGGCCATGGAGTCGGTGGACCGAAACCTGATCAACGCCTCCTATACCCTGGGGCATTCGGAATGGGAGACGGTAGTCCGGGTCGTCATCCCCCTGGCCAGGAAGGGGATCATCGCCGGGACAGTCCTCTCCTTTGCCCGGGCCATAGGCGAATTCGGGGCCACTCTGATGATCGCCGGGAACATCCCCGGGAAAACCAACACCCTGCCCCTTTCCATCTATACCCTGGCCGGCAGCGGCGAGTGGTCCCAGGCCAACATCCTGGTCCTTTTTTTAACGGGCCTTTCCGGCTTCTTCCTTTACCTGGCCAACCGGTACAGCAGGAAAACCCTCTGATGGCCCTTTCCCTCAAACTCCGCAAGCAGGTCAACGGGTTCAAACTGGATGTCGAGTGGGCCATGGGCAACGAACTGGCCGTCCTCTTCGGATACTCCGGTGCCGGAAAGTCAATGACCCTGCAATTGATTACCGGTTTGGTCCAAGCCGATGAAGGGTGGATCTATTCCGGTAACCGGTTTCTTTTTGACAGCCGCTCGGGAATCAACCTTTCTACCCAGGAACGGTCCGTCGGCTATGTATTCCAAAACCTGGCCTTATTCCCCCACATGACAGTCAGGGGGAACATCCTTTATGGAGCAGGGGGCTTAAAAAAGGATCAACGGGAAGAAGAGGTCAAAAAAATGATTGCCGCCTTCCATCTGGACGGCCTGGAAACCAGGTATCCCGCTGAAATTTCCGGTGGACAGCAGCAGCGGGTGGCCCTGGCCAGAGCCCTCATCCGGAGGCCCGGCCTTCTCCTCCTCGATGAGCCCTTTTCGGCCCTGGATAATCCCTTGCGTCTGGAGCTGCAAAAATTTTTAAAAAAGATCCAGAAGGAATTTGATATCCCGGTGGTCCTGGTAACCCATGACCTCCAGGAGGCCTATGCCATTGCTGACAAGATCATCGTCTATTCCCAGGGCCGGATTGCTCAGATCGGGTCCCCCCACGAAATACACAGTAACCCGGCCGATACCGATGTATCGGCTTTATTCCCATTAAATCCTTATTCCTGGCCTTTTTAGTTCGAAGAGACATTACCAAAAGAAATACGTCGGGAGTTCGACTTGAAACGGTCAACGGATAACGGTCACGGATAACGGATCCCGGTCACGGCTGTTCAAATACAGTCCTTTTTCCCAAAAAATACCTCCGATGCCCTCTTCAGTTTCATGCTTAAAAATCTTATCATTAATAATTCACCTTCTCCCGGCCCTTAAGCCCTAAAATTTCCCTGGCCTCGTCGGGCGTGGCGACTTCCCGCTCCAGCTCCCGGGCAATTCTGACGACCTTTTCCACCAACTCTACATTGCTCTTGGCCAGGATTTTTCGGGCAATGAAAATATTATCCTCCATCCCCACCCGGGCATGACCGCCTAGCATAATGGCCATTGTAGCGGCTTGGAATTCGGCCGGATAGCCGGCGCCAATGACCGACCATTGATAATTAGCCGGACCGATCAACCGGTCGGCCGTCTGCTTCAAATAGAGGATATCCTCCAGGGCCGAACCGATCCCACCCAGGATCCCGGTCACAAACTGCAGCCAGACAGGAGTCTTGACGATATTGCGCCGGATGAGAAAACTCAGGTTGTAGAGGTGGCCCACGTCATAGACCTCGAATTCGGGCTTGGTCTGGTTTTCTTCCATGATCCGGCAAAGCTTTTCCAGGTCGCCGAAGGTATTCCGGAAAATGAAGTCCTTGGTCCCGGCAGCGAATTCCTTCTCCCAGGAATACTTGTAATCCTCATCCTTATACCGGTCGGCGATGGGGTGGATGGAAAAGTTGATGGAGCCGGTGTTGAAGGTGGCCAGTTCCGGCTTCAGGGCCGGAACGACCTGGGCCCGTTCGGCCGGAGTCATATCGGCCGTGCCGCCGGTGGTGATGCAGACGATCACGTTGCTGCGGGCCTTAATGCCTTCGGCGATCTCCCGGTAGACGGCCGGATCGGTAGTCGGCTTGGCGGTCTTGGGGTCCCGGCCGTGGATGTGCACCGAAGCCGCCCCGGCCTCGGCCGCCCGAACGGCCTCATCGACGATCTGCTGCGGGGTCAGCGGCAGGTAGGGGGTCTGGGTGGGCAGGGTAATATTGCCGGTCAGTGCGGCGGTGATAATCAGTTTCTCCACAGTTTTTTATCTCCTTCATTAATTCAAAAAGAAAGTTTCAAGTTACAAGTTGCAAGCATGAAAAACCTTGAACCCTGTACCTTGAACCTGTTTCCATGCTTCGTGGTGCCCCATTACTCAGTCTTTGGTGGACGCGAATAAGATTTGTAGGCTTTGTATTTATCAAGCTGGGGTTTTAGGCTGTCCTTGTTCTCCTCGAAGTACATATGCCTTTCCATGATGTGCTTGAAATGTTCTCCCGTGCCCAGGGGCTCCCATTTAATCATCCGGATATCTTCCTTTGACCAAGCCACGCTGATTTCTCCGCCTTTCATTTCCAATTCACCCCGAATGGCGCAGATAGGACACTCCACAATATTCTTTCCTCTGGTTAAAAGCAGGTTGGAATGGCAGTAAGGGCACATCCCCGGGTCCTCCCCTTTAAATTCCATTTTTTCCGGAGGCTTTTTCATGGCCGTGGCGATATTCTTGCCCAACTGGTTTGCCCGGGCAATGGCCTCTTCGTGGAAAAGGGTGTGACCGGGCCGGCCGGTCCACATCTCCTGATATTGATCCACAACCTTGAAGTTGAGCATAAACATGGCCAGGTTCATTTGGGGCAGGGCCAGTTGGACCCAGTCGGACCCCCCGACCGAAATGAGGGCCCCGGCCCTTTTGGGTCTTTGGAAAAGACCCATCAGATACTTAGGGCCGAAACCCAGGAAACGGTCATTCATTACACAATACAGTCCCGGTGGCCTCAGTTCGAAAACCGGCGCACTGATGATCATTCCGTCACACTCGGAAAACTTTTCCCGGAGAAAGGGCATATCGTCCTTTTGCCAGCATTCCCCCTTTCCCCCTTTTGACAGACTCTGAGTGCATTTCTCACAGCCGGTGCAGGGTTTGAGCTTGAGATCATGGAGGTGAATGTGTTCCACCTCGATATCTCCCGTAGCCTCAGCGGCCATGAGCGCCTCTTTCATAAGAATCTCGCTGTTCCCCATTCTTCTTCCACAACCTAAGCCTAATAACTTCATCTTTTTTTCTCCTTTTATTTTTCTTTATGCTCCTTGTACAGCTTCTGCATGTGGGTTTTGAAAAAAGGATCCTCTCTGGCCATCCTTGGTCGAAAATCGACATCATCGATATCCGTCTGGTCCTTTCGGTCCACAATCGCCCATAGCGGATGGGGTTCAGCCGGTGGGCAACCGCCCACAAACACACCTTTCTTTCGGTATTTTTTCAGACAATCGCCAAAGAGGATCACCTTATAGGGATCCAATCCTTCCGGAATCGCTTTCTTCCGGCCTACAAAAATATGAACATCCTTATTTTTATCATATTCACTAAGGGACTTTAGCTTCTCCATCGTGAGTCCTACCAAAGACAAACAACTGCTACAGGCATTTTCAGTGTCTATATCGTATTCAGGGTATTTTTCTACCCCCTCCAGGTACGGCAACCACAAAGGCTGAAAGACTTCTTGTATGGTTTTCCCGCGTACCTCTATGAGGGTTTCATCGTAATTTCCGAGTCCCCTTTCCCTGGCAGGCTCAAAATAGGCGACCTGCTTGATGTCAAGGCCCACCATGCGGCAGACGGTGGCATCAACGGCCACGGGATCTTTACCAGCCACCAGGCATCCGAAGTCTCGGGGAATTGTGGAATGGGGACCAAATCCCTCTGCGGGGCGGATAAGATCGGCTATGTTGATGTCGGCTTTGATCATCGACCAGAGATCCATCATGGCCTTGGCGAGATCCGTCTGATGCATTTGGTAATGGACCTTGACCTGAACCACTACTTTGATATTCTTTAAAGCTAAGGTAAAAACAATGCTGCAATGGGATTTAAATATAGGAACATTGACGATATGCTCCGCCTCCAACAAAAAACGAGGCAGGCGTACCTTGGTGATATCGGAGCGGGCATCTCTAATAGGAAGATTGAGGAGATCCGTCTCACTCTTGATATCAATTACCTGGTCTACCCCGGCCTCTTGGGCCGCCTTCAGAATACCACTTACCCTTAGGCATTCCATGGTATCGCAGCCTACGGCCGAGGCCTCCGCCAGGATAATTACTTTGGGCTTAGCCTTTCGAATTTCTTTAATCAGGACCGCTACCAGTTCGGGGTTGGTGTTGATACTGGTCTCCGGTCCTCCGACATGACCGGCATTCGGCTTTATGACTACCGTGGACCCGGGTTTGATCAGGCCCTTAACACCGCCAAAAGGGGCCAGCACCTCGGTTACTAACTTTTCAACATCATCCTCTTTAGCTATGGATACGATTGATTTGACCATATCGGGCTCCTTCATGCTTTATGCGATGTCGTCTGGGGGACCGTATTTACCGTCTATTGGTCCCCTTGATCTATTATGGCCACCAGCCTGATCATGGAGCCATCCCCGCCCACCCATTTTATGGGGAATCCGGCTATGGTGCATCTCATCCCCGTTGCCTGATCCATATCGCCGCCCACATTTTCATAACCCATAATACCATTGCCAAGGAGCAGCTTATGGCACGGCTCCCAGAGCGGGAAGTCCTCTTTTGCCTCTCGGCCTGTCTCTTTCTTATACTCGGCGCAGATATCCGGACGAATCGGCCCGGGGCCGTGTGGACCTATGGCCGTGGCCAATGGATGATCCAGGGCCTGCTGGTCAACCCCCACTGCCTTGACGCCCTTCTCCACAAACCATTCCCCCGCTTCTTTATATAATCCCGGGGAATAGCAGAAGTATTCATCCGTATCGGCAAAATACTTGTGCCATCCACTGTTGATGATAACGATATCGCCTTTTTCAATTTTAGGCCGGGCCTTTTCAAGATCATCGGGGGTAATAACTCCCCATTTCGGTTTGGGAATGGACACGACCACCCCGGTCCCGTAATAGTTCTCCAGAGGTATTTCATGGGTATACATAGGACCCTTGAGCTTATTTGCAGGGAGTACATGGATCGGGGAATCGGCGTGGGTGGAGCAGTGCATCGGGGCAGTGATCCACTGGGTCAGCACACCGGATTTGGCGTGATAATGGAATCGCTCGATTTTGACTTCCGGAAAATAAGGCCACAGGGGCGTACCATGTCCGAAAGGTTGACTCATGTCGACTAATTTTACCTTTTTCATTTTTTTTCCTTTCTTCTCTAATATCTGTTTTGGTTTTGTGAAAATATCAAACTTTTTTATAGCTCAATGGCCATGTTAAAGGCCTCATGAATAGCGTCCATCAATTTTCGGGAACGCAGGCAATCCCCGATGACATACACCTCCGGCGCCAACCCTTGCAGTTCCTCCAGCACATCCGTCCGTGACTTCAAACCGAGGGCCAGGACGACCGACCCGGCGGGTATTTGCCTCTGTTTGTGCCCTTTATCAACAATCCGGACTCCATCTTCCATAATTTCTTCGACTGTCATCCCTTTCCTGATCTCAACGCCCTGTTTGGACAGCAGTTCGAGCAGCAGAGTCCGGCTTATGGCATTCTGGTCGCCGGCCGCTTCATCTTTCATCTCCACCACGGTTACTTCCTTACCCAGCCCAGACAGAAAAAGTGCCGTTTCGCAGCCTACCAGTCCGCCGCCCAGTATTACGACACGATTGCCAACCTTCCCGGTCCCCAGCAGCACATCCCCGGCCCATGTCACTTGCGGCATGGTAATACCCGGGAGGTCGGGAATGATGGGTTCGGCCCCGAGGGCCAAAATAAGGACCTCCGGGGCCAAGGGCTTTATCTTGTCGCGGAAGGCTTCCGTGGAGAGTCGGATATCAACCGGCAGTCCTTTTACACGGTTGATCAGGTGATCCAGAAACTTGCGCATGTCTTGCTTAAAGGGCGGCTTTGAAGCCGGAACAAGATTCCCCCCCAACTCAGAGTTTTTTCTCACCAGATGGTCCAAGGTCCAAGGTATTGGGTCTTTACGCCTTACACCTCAAACCTTGGACCTTAAACCTGTTCCGATTATCTGGCCCTCTTTAAAAGGGCCTGCGGTGTCACATCGTTGTAATCATAACGGCAGGTGTTTATTTCACTGTCCGATAAGAAGTAGGTAACCAAACCAAATTGGACATCGAGCCCGAAGACGCCATTTACAGCAAGAAAAGTATCATTTCCTACGGGAAGAACCTTATATGCTTCCTGCCAAAGCTTCCATACCTTTCCTGCCCGGTCCCAGGCGATTGTGTACAATGCATTCCGGGCTTCTTTGTCGATCCAGATCCGCTTTTTGCTTTGGGGATACCTGGGGTCCTTCGGCTTTATGTCGATTACATAGGCGTCCCTGATTTCATAGCCGTCATAGGGGAAGGGCACATCTTTCTTATTCCAGCCCATCGCCTCATTCATGGTCAGCTTCACCCCTCTCATGATCGCCAGCACCTTCTGTTCTTTGACGATGGTATAAGTAAACTCATTGGTATTGCCATCAAATCCGTTAAAGTCATCAAGCGCCTGCGTGGAACCAAGCAGGGGTGTCGATCTTTGACCCGCCTCCGCCCTTAGGACCCGTCTCATGCTCGGCAAGTAAATGTAAGTTTCGTCAGGTTTTTTCGGGTCCGCATGCCTGTAGCTTAGGTTCATGGTATTTTTTATGGAGTCCGGCTTCTTGAAGTGGAGAAGTTGAGCCCTGAAGAGGCCATTAGGGTTCGGCATGACCGGCTTGGGGTTGCAGCTGATACGGTTTTTAAAATAAACCCATATTTGCTCTAGCATATTATATCTCACGTCCTCTCCTCTCCTCCTTTCAAAAGAGACGCCGTTTTCATGGGTGTCATCCCAAATATATCTAGCCTGAAAATTCCACATGTACTTGATGGCGAAGTTCTTGTCGTTCCTGTCGAGATCGGGAAAAGGAAAACCGTCATAGGCCCATCCCCCTGTCACGTTTCCTTCGGCGTCGAGGCCGAACTTACCTTTGTTCTTTGCAGAAAGGTCGAGAAATGCCTTAGGCTCCGGCGCAGGCTTCGTAGCCGTGACATTCATATGGATGGGGGACATAATGCCCCAGCCATCTTCGAAGGCCCGAGCCCATTCCTCCGGGAAAAGATGGGCATATTTTTTATAGTTACTCTTATCGATCTTCTCCCCAGGTTTGGGCATTTCCTGGCTGAAGGACAACGAGGCCCCGAGGAAGCTCGATATTATCAGGGCAGCCATCAGCAGCGTCCAAAATTTCAGAGTTTTCTTATGCATTGGTTTGTACCTCCTTAAACCTTAAAAATTAAATTGGGTGGTGAGCACGATCATATCCTTGGTCCGCAGAATGCCCAACCCTTCATAGTTGTTATCCCCATAGACATTGATGTACTTTAATTCCGCGGAGAACTTTTGATTCCACCAGCCGGGGGTCCATTTTACGGCCGGCATGATCAGCCCGCTGTTGGCCCAGGGCCAGTAGCTGACGACCAGTTCGGTGGAGATGAGGTTGTAGAGCCAGTTGGTCGAGATGCGGCCGTTGAAACGGGGCACATAGGACGGTTGCTTGGTGGCGTAGATAGCGTACTGCAGATTGTCGGCGTTGGGAATATACTCCCCTACATGCTCGACGGAGATGTCGATGGGTGCGGTCTTATGCCAATCGAAATAGAGGAAGCTGTTGAGGTCATAAGCCACCATATATTTGAAGTAGTCCCGGGTTACGATGCCATCGAAAACGTTTGGATCAAAGGTATTGAAAGGCTTGTTCGGTGAATAGATAGCCTCGCCCCGGACCACCCCCGGCCAGGGAAGCTGCTTGTTCATATAACCGCCGATGATGTCCATTGTGGGATGGACCAGGGTGTATTGTCGCTCCGGCAGGAAGGTGTCCGGTCCGGTTTGAATTAAATTTCCGGTCAAATTACCTCGCTTGACCAGGGGGTCATAATTCTGGGTATGCCAGTAGGTCAGGCCGAACATATAGCCACCGGCAGTGGTGCTGGTCCTGAAGCCGAAGCGGGTGTCGTTGATGGTGTTATCCGGGTAAATATCTTTGACCGTGGGAATTTCTGTTGGCACCCATTTTCCGGCCATGGGTCCGGGGATAAAAGAAGGCAGTTGCGTCCATCCCCTGGAGAATGGTGGCGATGCCGTTCCCGGTGCCTGGGGAAAAATGAGGGTGTTCCCCACGGAATTGGGGGGCAGGAACCGGTCCTCGGGATTAATGGCGAATCGCTGCCCGGATTGATTGGCAATGGGGTTGGCGAACTGGGCCGATCGATTGACTCGGTATTTATCGTCCACCAGAAGGGGATTGACGATCCATTCAAAACTGGAGCTCAGTGGGTCGATATCATGGATAGACCGGATCATCCACTGGGGGATCCGGCTGTCTTCCAGGTTGGAAAAGGCCAGGGCATATCGCGAATCGTCTGGATGGATCACATCTCCCACCCGCTCGGTCAGGGATTCCCCCCAGATGGCGATCTGCCGGCCGATCTTGACGTTGTTCTTTTTGTTGGGACTCCACTCAAAATAGGCCTCCCGGATGACATCGTTCAGGTTCTTGTATTCACTGTATTCCTCGCCGCCCTTTTTGCTCACCGACCCGTCCTCAACTGCGTACCAGGGCTCATAGGCAAACTGGATGGCCGTCCAGAACTTAAATTGATCGGATATTTTCCAATCGGCATAGGTGCGCAGCCACGTTCTTTCTGTGGCCAGACGGTCGTCATTCTGTTGATAGGGCTGTTTGTCAAAAAAAACACCGGTGTTATTCCGGAGCCAGCCCCAGACCGTCAGCTCCTGCTTGTCCCCGAAGGTGATTTTGTCAAAGGCCAGCCCCTGGTGGGGAATGAAAAGGGCCAGGGATACCAGGCACACCAGGCTTACCAACATTCCTTTTACACTCTTTATTAACATTCCTTTCCTCCTTTCGAAGTTTAAAAAACGGTATAAGGTCCAAGGTGTAAGATATACGGGATATGGCATAAGATCTTTCCTTGAACCCTGCATTTTGTCTCTTAGGTCTTATCTTTCTGTTTTTTAACCTTGTACCTTTTGCCTTGTACCTTGAACCTATCATTTCGGTAGCGTTCCCGGAGGAATGCGATATCCTCCATTGTTTTCACCTCCTTTTGTGATGAATTTTGGCTTGATGATGTTGATGACCGCCGGGAGCACCAGAACGCCGACCACCATATTGACCATCATGAGAATCCCAAGCAATATGCCCATCTCCGCCTGAAACCTAAGCGGAGAGAAATACCAGAAGATGACCCCGGCGGTCATCATGGTGGCCGTAAAGAATACCGCCCGACCCGAGGTGATGATGCCGCCGCGGACCGCCTTGGCCAGGTCTTGCTCCTCTTTATAGACCTCGATGATGCGGCTGACGATATAGAGCCCGTAATCGACTCCCAGACCGATGCCCAGGGAGACCACCGGGAAGGTATTGATGTTAAGGCCGATGTTTTTGAAAACCATATAAGTGAAGGCTAAGAAGTTGGCCAGAATAAGGGACATGACAAAAATCACTCCAGCCAGGATGGAACGATAAGTCACGGCACAGAGAATGAAGATAATGCCCAGGACGATGAAGAGGATCTGGTCGTTCTTCACCTGGATTACTTCGTTGGCTGCCGCCAGGATACCTCCCAGTCCCCCGGCCGGTTTTGGGATGGCGTCGGGGTCGGCTTGGAGTGGCCAGACGATGCCGTGCAGGGTTTCCAGCACGACGACCGGTCCGCCGGGCGAGGGGTCGATGTGGGCGGCAACGGTGGCGCCCTGCAGCACTGCGATGTCCCAGGACGGATTGCGCGCCAGGAAAGTCACGGCGTCG
>JACRBX010000250.1 GCA_016219225.1 Deltaproteobacteria bacterium | reverse complement strand
TCGGCTCTCTGCCGATCCGAGTTTATCACGATCGGCTCTCTGCCGATCCGAGCTCATTGGCGTCCAATAAGCAAATTCCTGTACCATTAAATATTAAACCGCCATGCCCCGCCTTTTGGGGCGTGGCACCACGAATCATGAAAATAGAACTCGGTAAGCGCTGAGCCCTATTTTCGAACTAAAGAAGGATTTGGATATAAGAACGGTCTTTCAACTGTTGCAGCCACTGGCTGAAACGCAGGTCCACCTCTTCCTGAAAGAGTTGTTCGGTAATCCGATCCCGGACTTCCTCGAAAGCCACTTCTCCGGCCCCCTGATTGGCGATCAATTTTACAATCTGCCATCCCTGAGGGGATTGTATGACTTGACTGAATTCTCCTGGTTTCAAGGTCGAAATCGCCTCTCGAACCGAGGATTCGATCTCGTCTGAGATGAATATCCCCAAATCCCCTCCCTGGGCTGCTGAAGAATCCTGAGAATATTTTCTGGCCAGCTCACTGAAATCTTCCCCCTTCTTAAGATGTTCCAGAACTTCCTCGGCCTTCTCCTTCTGCCTCTGAATTTCATCGGTCGGGGTATTGGCGGAAAAAGCCAGGAGAATATGGGCCAGATGGATCCCTTCGGTTTTTTGAAATTTGGATTTGTTCTTTTCAAAAAATTCCCGTAACCGGGGCTCCGGGATGATAATTTTGCTCCCGATTTCCCGGCTGACCAGTCTAAACCGCAGGATCTGATCCTTGACCTTATTTTTAAATTCGGTTTCGGATAGTCCTTCCTTTTTTAAAGCCGCCGCAAAATCATCCGGGTTGGTGAAGCCCTGGTCTTGTTTAATCCTGGCCACGGTTTTATCCACTTCTTCGGGTGAAATCTGGATGCCCAGCCGCTTGATTTGCAACCCCACCAACTTCTGGTCGATTAATTGAAATAAGAGTTGTTTTTTGATTTCTTCCGAATTTTCCCGGGTCAAAACCGAAGGCGGCAGGCTCCTGACAGCCTTTTGTAATTCGTGGAAGGTAATGATTTCATTGTTTACTATGGCCACGATTCGATTGATCTCCTCGGCCCGGGCCAGCCCAAGGCCGACCCCCAAAACCAGCATGATGAAATAACAACTTATTTTCTTTTTCATTCCCACCTTAAAAAAGAATGCCCTGGATTTCAGGGCATTCACGGTAATTTTTAATGAATAATGGTTTCAATTTATTCGGCAATCTCATATCCGGCTTTTTTAAGAACGGCTACCACCTCGTCCTTTTTTTCGGACCGGATTCGGATAAAAACCCGAACCAGATCGGTTGTCCTCTTAGGCAAAGAAAAAATACTCAGGATCATTACCCCTAATTTTTCAATAAGGGCCGTCAAACTGCCAATAGTCCCGGGCTGAAGGTCCACATTCTCCAGGGATATGATTTCCTTTTCGATATTAGAACCGAATAGATTCATCAAAGCCCTGCCGATCTGGCTCTCGGTGACGATCCCAACGACCCTGCCTTTATCATCCACTACCGGGAACCCGCCTATATCTTTTTTCGTTCCCAGGGCGATGGCGTCGATTACCGTGTCTTCCGGAGAAAGGGTGACGACATCCTTTTTCATCAGGTCTTTTACCTTCATCCGCATGATCAGGTAATTCAATTCATGAATACTCAGGGTGGTGGCTGGAGAAGGAGCAGCTTCAATGAGGTTGCGGAAGGTAACGATGCCCACCAACTTTCCTTTTTCAACAACCGGTAGGCGTCGAAACTTATTATCTTTCATAATTTTTTGGGCTTCGACCGCTAAAGTATCCGGAGTTACGGTAATCGGGTCTTTGGTCATCCAGTGTTTAATTTTCATCTGAGCCTCCTTGTTAAGTTGGACTAAAGGCCACCCGTATCAGGCCACCGACAAAGGCTTATCCATTCGTATTGTAATTAAAATTAACAGAATTGCCTTCTCAGGTCAACTGCAAAAAAATAAGGTTTTCCCCTGGCAACTTGAAACTTGCATCTTGCAACTCTATTCTTTAACTGCCCCCCGACCCCTGATCCCCGCCCCCTTAATACTATTTTCGCATTAATTCCACATCCCCCGCTCTGGAGCGGGGTACCAAGAAGCCTGAAAATATCGAATATCGAATGTCGAATAACGAATATCGAAGTAAGGTTGGTTTTAAACCAGCAACCCGTAACTCGTAACTCGTAACCCGTAACGTTATTTTCATACTAACCCTTCATACCGTATAAAACTTCATGGCCGGCAGCTCGAGACAGGTTAATTTATTGCCATAGACCGCCCCGGTATCAATACCGATTTTCTGTTTGGAAATAAATGGTTCCGGAAAGGGGGTATGGCCAAAAATAACAGTCTTCCCATAATTGAATTTAGAATAAAGAAATTTTTCCCGAATCCAAAGGAGATCGGAAAGGTCCTGGGATCTTAAGGGGATCCTGGCTTTAAGTCCGGCATGGGTAAAGATATAATCCTTCATCTCATAGTAGGGCCGCAAGGAATTAAAAAATTCCAGATGGTCGGCAGGAAAAACCAAAGGGTGCTCTATGAAAGAGGAAAGAGGTCCAGGCCCGAAGTAACTGACCAGGGTCTTATGACCGCCGTTATACAGAAAGGGGTTGATGTTTATCCCATCCAGATATTCCAACAACATCTGTTCGTGGTTACCTAAAAGAAAAATAGTCGAAGGAGCCTTTTTTTTAAGTTGAATCAGGTAGTCCACCACTTCTTTGGAATGGTCCCCCCGGTCAATATAATCCCCGATAAAGATTAAGAGGTCTTTTTCAGGGTTCATCTTTACTTTTTCCATTAATCGGACCAGTTTAGTGTAACAGCCGTGTATATCACCAATCGCTAAAATTCTTTCCATAATTCAATCCCGTCTTATTATCCTGCGGCTTCGGCCATGGTCTAATCGCAAAAGACCGGCCTCAGTCGCCTCTCCCAGGGCTTGCTCGTACTCTTTGGGAAAAATCCTGCGGTCGATTCCGGGATACCCGGGGGCCTGGCCGCAAGGACGATATTGATCCATTATATTCACATAGGTTTGCCTGGAAATTTCCCGGGCGATAAAGGCCATGACGGCTTTTGTCCCGGCCTTCTTATTGGGCATGACCAGATGTCTGACCAGTAGCCCCTTTTGGGCTATCCCCTTTGGCCCAATCAGTAAATCCCCAACCTGCCGGTGCATCTCTCTAATGGCCTCCCGGGCAATCCCTGGATAATCATCGGCTTGGGCCAATTCCTGCGATACGGCAGGATCCCAAAATTTAAAATCCGGCATATAGAGGTCGACAATATTTTCCAGCAGCCGCAGGGTTTCTATGGATTCGTATCCTCCGCAGTTATAAACCAGGGGAAGGTGCAGCCCTTTGGGGATGGCGATAATTAAGGCTTCCAAAAGCATCGGGACAACATGGGTGGGCGTAACCCAATTGATATTATGACACCCGATGGTCTGCAAATGGAGCATTTGGTCGGCCAAGGCATCAGGGGAAATCTCCCGGCCTTCCCCTGAATGACTCAACTCATAGTTTTGGCAAAAGATACAGCCCAGATTGCAAAAGGCAAAAAAAATGGTCCCCGAGCCAAACTGCCCAACCAGGGGCGCTTCTTCCCCGAAGTGCGGGCCCACGCTGGAAACCAGGGCCGTCCGGCCTGTCCGGCAGTAACCGCGTTCCCCTTCCAACCGATTTACACCGCAATTTCGGGGACAAAGATGACAGTCCCTCAGAACCTCCCGGGCTTTTTCGGCCTTTTGCTTTAAAGATCCGGTTTGAAATTCATTGATATAAAGGGGCAACACCCTGGTTTCTCCTTCCCCTCTTCTCCCTTCAGGAAAGAAATCTTAAAATAGGTTCTTTTTAGCACAACTTTCCAACAAGGAAAAGCAGAAAGGAGGTTTTCCATTTCTTTTTAATTACTTAATGACAGGCTCTTTTTTATTTCATGGTTGATTTTTGATTTGATTTATTATAATTTTTACTCATTATTAAATTCTTACAAAGTATCATCTGAGAATTATTCTTTGCTTAACGGTTCTTTTTGGCTTGTGATGTATTAGAGGGGATATGGATGGGAAAAGGGATTATTAGGGTCGCTATCTGTGGTGTAGGAAATTGTGCCAGTGCTCTGCTGCAAGGAATCGAATTTTACCGTCATAACCCTGCTGTTCAGGAAGGGTTGATGCACAAAACCCTGGGGGGCTATCTGCCCGAGGATATTCAATGCGTAGCCGCTTTTGATATTGACCGGAGGAAAGTCGGTCGACCCCTTGGAGAAGCCGCTTTCGCCCTTCCCAATTGTGTCTATTCCATTTGGCCTTCGCTTCCCGATTATGGTATTACCGTCCGGATGGGCCCGATAATGGACGGTTTTGCCCCCCACATGAAGGATTTTCCACCGGAACGAACCTTTCTGCCGGCCGATGAACCCCCGGTGGACGTGGGAAAAATCCTTAAAGAAACCGGGGCGGAAATGTTGGTCAACTACCTTCCTGTCGGCTCAACCGAAGCAGTCCGATACTATACCACCTGTTGTCTGAACAACGGGATCAGTTTGATTAATTGTATGCCTGAATTCATCGCTTCCGAGCCGGAGTGGGCTGATCAATTTGAACAACGGGGGATACCTCTGATTGGAGATGATATCAAATCCCAGGTCGGGGCCACCATCATTCACCGGGTATTGGCCCACCTCTTTGAGGAACGGGGGGTTAACATCAAACGGACCTACCAACTCAACACCGGCGGGAACACCGATTTTTTGAATATGTTGGAGAGAAGCCGGTTAAAAAATAAAAAGATTTCCAAAACCGAGGCGGTTCAATCCCAGTTAAGCCGACCCTTATCCGAAGAAAACATCCATATCGGGCCTTCCGATTATGTTCCCTGGCAAGGGGATAATAAGGTCTGTTTTATTCGTATCGAGGCTACCAATTTTTGCGGGGTCCCTCTGGAATTGGAGGCCCGGTTATCGGTTCAGGATTCCCCTAACAGCGCCGGAGTGGCCATTGATGCCATACGGTACTGCCGGGTGGCCCGCGACCGGGGAGACGCCGGTGTCCTGCTCCCTGTTTCCGCCTACCTGATGAAGCATCCGCCGGTTCAGATGGAAGAGGGGGATTCCAGGCGGCAGATGGAAGAGTATTTAGGTCGAAAATAAAGTTTCAAGATGCAAGATGCGAGTTCAAGTTTGATGGTCTCGTAAAAACTCGTCATTCCCGCGAATGCGGGAATCCAGACCACATGAAACGAATTAAAAACAATCGGACCTTGAATCCTTTTTCATGATTCGTGGTGCCCACAGGGGCATGAGGATTTAACTCGAAATCAAGGACAACTTTGAGCTTTGAACTTTCAGCTTTGAGCTATAAAATGGACAAATCCTTTGCTCCGTGAAAGCAAACTGGGAAATCGCTATCTGAAGTGGGTGGAAGAAGTTCCCGTCCCATTCTTCTCCCGCCGGGACATTAAGCCCAACCACCTGACCTTTCTGGCCCTGTTCTTCAGCTTTTTGACCATTCCAGCCTTCCTTTATGCCCTCTGGCTGGGAGGGATCGGTGTCCTTGTTTCAGGGGCTATCGATACCATGGACGGCGGATTGGCCCGAAAGGCCGGCCAAAAAACCCGCTCCGGGGCCTTCCTGGATTCTGTTCTGGACCGCTACAGCGATTTTTTAGCTATCTTTGGTATCTGGCTTTATTTCTCGGTCCGCCCCATTCCCTTTCGTTCCTTGACTACGGCCCTCCTCTTTCTTTTATTGACCGGTTCCTTCCTGGTCAGTTATGCCCGGGCCCGGGGGGAAGGTCTGGGCGTGTCGACTTCGGCCGGCTATTTCAGCCGGGCTGAGCGGGTGGTTTGTCTGGGGACAGGTTCTATATTGAATGATTTATTAACGGCCCTCTTCCCCGCCCAGCTCTGGCTGGCCGATCATTATTTTATTATCGCCCTGCTCATCCTGCTCACCGCGGGAACCCACATCAACGCCTTTCAACGAATCCATTATTTGGTACGGCATCTTTAAACAGGGTAATTTTTCAGAAATCCCTTGGGTTCCTGAAGGCCAGAGATTCACCAGCCAAAGATGGCGCTCTGGATGGCCCGGTTTAAGTAGGCTATCTGCTCCACAGTGAAATAAGCCCCCCGTAGGCGATGACCTTCCCTTCGGTAGGCCCTGGCGTGTTCTTCCGACCGGAAGTAGACACTTTCCTTTCAAAAGGCATCGATGATGTCGGGATCTTTCAGACGGCCGAAATCCACCTGGGGGACGAAGATAATGGGACGGCAATCCGGTTCCTGGCAGCGGCAATTCATTGCGCTGTCGATCTCCATCTGCATGGGTCTTTTACAGTGGGCGCATTCCGTCTCAACCTGAATGCGCACCTCTTCCTGCCTCAATTGCCCTTGCACGAAGGGCGTCGCAAAAGCGTCCACCGCTCAGGCGGCGTATAACCGCTCCCCCGAGCCAAAGGTAATTCGATGTGGGGTCTTTTCAACCGTCACCGGATAGGCCCAGACGACCTGCCCCTGCCCATTCCGGCACAGGAAGGTCAGGTGTTCTTCCAGATCCTTCAAAATGGCAACGGTCTGCTCCCCGGACAAGGCCAGTTCCCGGGCCACCATTTCAGCCGGTATCGGCCGGCCGAAGCGCGGCAGCTCCCGGACCACAAAATGATGAACCCTCCGGTGGTCCGGAGACATGAAGCGAAGGGATTTTTTGACTTTATGCCTCGATTTTTCAATTTGTTTCTCCCAGAGACTGGGAGGCACCCCGACCATAGTCCGCCATATTCCGGTCAACAACCTGTTGCCCATAATCGCCCTCCTTTATTTTCCTGTTATTTCGGTCCTGATTTAATGGTCTTGTTTTGTTTTTAGGTACTATAAACATAACGCAAAAAAAACTACTCCAGACGTTTCAGGAATTCCTCCAGGCGGGAAAGAAATCCCTCGATGATCCTTCTTTCCTTCTCCGATAATCCGGACAGGTAACTGGAAAAAACCTTCATCGTTGCCTCCTGCCCTTCTTCAAATCGTTTTAAGGCCCCCCTACCGGTCTCATTCAAGGTGGCTGTCACCTTGTTTTTAAGGGCCGGGTCCTTGGTTTTTTTGATAACGCCTTTTTTTTCCAGCCGGTTCAGGGTCTGGGAAACAGCGCCATTGCTGAGGCCCAACTTCCGGGCCATTTCCCCGGCACTCAGATCCTCTCCTTCTTTAATGACCTGCAACAGGTGGATTTCCGAGGGATAAAGACGGAGATCCGCATGATGTAAAATGGTCCGTTTTTCCAGGAACATGGACCGGTTTAGGACCCGGCGGATCTGCCCGGCGATCTTTAGCCATTGTGATGACATGCTATGTTTTTAGCATGTAAAAACATAGCGGTCAAGCCTTTTTATTTGACGGGGTCCGATTACGTTTTAGAGAGATTTGGCCGAGGTCGATTGCAATAAGTTAACAGGTTTGAGGGCCGATCCGTATAAAGGCCTGTTCATTGGATTCGGTCCAACTCTTTTCTCACGGCCAGTCCCATTTTTTCCATGATATATGGTTTTTTCACGTAGGCACCGGCACCGAGAGTCTGGGTGGAATGGACCCGATCCGACTCCGAAAAACCGCTGACGATGATCGCCTTCTGTTGGGGATGGATCTCAAGGATTCTTTTGTAAGTGTCCAGTCCGTCCATACCGGGATCCATGATCATGTCCAAAATCAAGAGATCCACCGTATGCGCCTTCAGGTAGGCCACGGCCTCATCTCCGCTGGAGACGCTTTTCACGGTATAATTCAATTTCTTGAGCATTTCTTCTGCCAGAGCACGCTGCCCCTTGACATCATCAACAATCAGAATGGATTCGCCGTTCCCCATATATTCGGAAATCGAGACTCTGACAGGATCTGTGGAGATTTCTTCTCTGGTCACCGGCAAATAAAGGGTAAAGGTGCTTCCCTTTCCCTCTTCGCTCTGAACGTTAATGTAACCATAATGATCCTTCACCGTACCCCAGACCACAGCCAGCCCTAATCCGGTCCCGCTTCTTCCCATAACCTTCTTGGTATAAAACGGCTCAAAAATGCGTTTCAGATCATCCGCCGGTATCCCTTCCCCGGTATCGGATACGGAAAGGACCACATAGTCTCCCTCTCGGACCTCATCATATCCCTGGATCGGTCTGTCCAGATACTGATTGGAGGTTTTAATAGTCAGGGTGCCGCCCTTCGGCATAGCCTCACCGGCATTTGAGACCAGATTGAATAACGCCTTGCCGAGGTGTACGGAAGAACCGGAGATGTTCAAGAGATCCGGTTCAAGATCGGTCTTGATCTTTACCGAAGAATGGTAGGAACACAGATTCTCGAATTCCGGGGAATCCTGATAATCGAGGATAATCTTATTCAGGTTTAGGACCTGCCGGCTGGACACCCCCCTTCTGGCCATGGTCAGCAAATCCTGGACAATCGCGGCGGCCTTCTGGCTTCCGCCCAGAATATTTAAAAGACCGGGCCTGAGCGGGCTTGACGGCTCTACGTCATAAAGGAGTAATTCCGAATAGCCGACAATAATACCCAGAACATTGTTTAAATCGTGGGCCACGCCCCCTGCCAGGGTCCCCAGGGCCTCCATCTTTTCCGCCCGTTGCAGCCGCTCCTCCAGACTTTGTTTTTCAGCCTCCGCCAGCTTGCGCTCAGTGATTTCCCGAATGGATTCGATGGCGCCCATGACCTGTCCATCAGGGCCATAAAGCGTCGAAGCCGTGTTCCACAGCCAGGTGGGGCCCCGTCCCTGAAAATCGGCGAGATAGGTCTCGGATACGAGCCGCCGGTCCTCCTGCTGGAAGAACACATAACTGCCTGAGATTTCCTGATCCGGTGTAAGGGCCAGGTCGATCATAACCGGTCGGGGTTTGCCATAAAAAGGTACGGCATAAGCATAGTCGCCCTTCCCCAACATTTCCGAAGCCGGGATGCCGGTCAGATCTTCTATGGCCCGATTCCAGATGGTGACCTTGCCCTGGGCGTCGATGGCGAAGGTGGCATCGGGCAAAAACTCGATAGTCTGAGACAGCCACAGCTTACTTTCCCGCAATCGCATCTCTGACTGCTTACGCTTTGAAAAATGACCTTTAATTCGATCCCAGCTAATCCATGGCCCTAAGAGTCCGAGTGCCCAAATTACACCATAGGCTTCCTGTCCCCTTTCCGCACTCAGGTAATTCCATATAAGTGATGTGCTAATCAAAGCAGTCCACAATCCACCGGTAATTAAAAAGGTCTTCTTCATAGCGTATTCCTTTGAATCGGTCAGGCCTGTTTCGGGCCAAGGCTTGAACCTGCTTTTACGATTTTGAACTACCGGTCTTCACTGGGGCGGCCCAGCCGTATCCCCCTTGTCGGGCAGGAAGGCTCTTCCCCTTTTATTTTAAATATAGCCCGCAGCATAAAGGACAGTCAATGGCAAAATAGTTTCCTCCGAAGATCCTCTCTATTTGGTTTTGGCAAGATGCCTGGGGCACAAAGTTCAAACCCCGCTCCAGCCAAAAAAAGGAACACCTCTCTAAGGAGAGGGAGGGCAAGATCCAATCTCCTGTTGATTTTTTTATCAAAACGGGTTAGATAATTAAACAATACACATCCGGGAACCAAGATTTTCGGATAGAGCTTTCAGCAGTCAGCGACCGGCCTTCAGCTTACCATTTAATGGCAAAAATTTGATGGCTGACTGCACGTAAGCCATCATGCCCTTGGATCACCACGAAGTATGAAAATGGGTTTAGGATTCAATGGGTTTCAACAAACGACGGTTTTTTGCCGAACCCTGACCCCTGAACCCCGATCCCTGAAGTTATTTTCGAACTAAGGAGATTTTATAATGAACGAACAAGCCAGGACATTAAATGAAACGTTGCAGCAGGAGAACCCCTTTCTGCTCGATCTTTTTTCAAAGGCCGGGCTCGATCTTTTTTTCCCGAAACTAGGCATCCTTTCCCAATCGGCGGAGGCGGCCGGGAAGCGCATCAATGCTACCATCGGGATTGCCATGGAAGAGGACGGCCGGCCCATGTACCTCAAAACTATTCACAAGTATCTTGGAGCCTTGCAGCCCGGAGAAGTGTACACTTATGCGCCCAGTCCTGGGAAAAAAGAGCTGAGAGAGGCCTGGAAAGAAATGCTTTTCAAGAAAAATCCGGGGTTGACCGGCAAAGAGATCAGTCAACCGATCGTTACCGGGGCCTTGACTCATGGACTGAGCACTGCCGGAGAGCTCTTCCTTAACCAGGGAGAGGAAATAATTATCCCCTCTCCCTATTGGGAAAATTATGACCTTATGTTTCTTTACAAGAAGGGGGCCAGGATAAAGACCTTCGATCTTTTTTCCGATGGGGGCTTCAATATAACCGGTTTGGCCGATGCCCTGAACGGGAATGCCAAGGCCCTGCTGCTGTTAAATTTTCCCAACAACCCCACCGGCTTTACCCCGACGATCGAAGAGGCCCGTCAGATTGTCGCCACCATCCGGGAAGCGGCTGATCGAGGCAAAGCGATGGTCGTCCTGGTGGACGATGCCTACTTTGGTTTGGTTTACGTAAAAGACATCATAACGGAATCGCTCTTCTCCCAACTGGCGGATTTACACGAGCGGGTGCTGGCGGTAAAGCTGGACGGACCGACCAAGGAGGATTATGTCTGGGGCTTCAGGATCGGCTTTATCACATACGGCATCGGAGGGTCCGGAGATAAAAAGAAGATTTACGCTGCCCTGGAGGCCAAGACGGCCGGAGCCATCAGGGCCGATGCCTCCAATATGTCTCACCTCGGTCAATCGCTGCTCTATAAGGCCTACCAGGACCCGGAATACTGGTCGGAGAAACAGCAAAAGAACGCGATTTTGCATTCCAGATACCGGGAGGTCACACGGGTGTTAAGCGATAAGAAATACGAAGAGACCTTCCAGGCCAGACCTTATAACAGCGGCTATTTCATGTGTCTAAAGCTCAGGAACGCCGATCCGGAAGCGGTCAGAAAAAAGCTGCTCGATCAATATGACACCGGCGTGATCTCCGTCGAACCGGATTTGATCCGGGTGGCCTTCTCTTCCACACCCACCAGGTTTATCCCTGAACTCATAGAAAACATCTATCAGGCTTGCCGGAAGATCTGACAGGGGAATGGGGCACAAATCGTAAATGGTGGGTTCCGTTGCACTGCACCCACCCTACCAGGCTTGCATCTTGCATCTTGAAACTTTGTTTTCGTGTTAAGCGCTCATGCCCGGGTCGGGCACTACGAAGAATGAAAATGTCTTTCGCCGACCCCCGATCCCTGACCCCCGATCCCTGAACGTTATTTTCGTACTAAATGGGCTTAAGATCAGACTGTGCGGTTGATTACATTTTCCGCTTTCAGGGAATCAATCTCCTCTTTTTGATAACCAAGGGTTTTCTCCAGGATTTCCTCGGAATGCTGCCCTAATAGCGGAGCCGGTGCATAGACCTCGCCCGGGGTTTCGGAAAGACGAAGGGGGGACCCCACGATTTTCATTTTCCCCAGGCGCGGCTGATCGATTTCCACCAGCATTTTGCGATGGGCGATGTGGGGATCTTCGCAGATTTCTTTTATGTTATTGGCCGGCGAATGGGGCAACCCGGCCTTCCCCAGCAGTTCCAGCCATTCTTTTCTGGTTTTTTTCCTGAACTCCGGGATTAAAATCTGCTCCAGATCCTTCCGGTGTTCGGTTCTCAAAGGATTGGTGGCGAACTTGGGGTGGTCGCTCAAATCCTTCCGGTCGATCAGCTTGCAGAAGCTCTTCCACAAATTGTCGTTCCCCAGGGCGATGATCAAATGGGAATCGTCTTTGGTCGGGAAGGACTGGAAGGGAACGATCGACGGGTGGGCGCTGCCCAGGGGGCCGGGAACCTCGCCGCTGATCGTGTAACGCACAACGGCATTCTCCAGCACGGTAAAAAGCCCATCGATCATGGCCCCGTCGAAATGCTGCCCCCGGCCGGTTTTTTCCCGGTGCAGCAGAGCCGCCATTATGGCGATAGTCGCCTGATGGCCGGCAAAGATGTCTCCCACGGATGAGCCGACCCGACACGGCGGCCCGCCTTCGGGGCCGGTGATACTCATCAAGCCGCTGTACCCCTGGGCCACCATATCGTAAGAGGGCCTGGCATCATAGCCAGGCAGCGAGTCCTGACCGAATCCACTGATGGAGGCATAAATAATCCTGGGGTTGATACGCTGTAGCTCTTCCCACCCGAAACCCAGTTTCCGCATCGTCGTGGGCCTGAAGTTCTCAACCACCACATCCGAGATCTTGATCAGATCCGTCAGGATTTTTTTTCCTTTTTCCTGTTTCAGGTCCAGCGCCAGGCTCTTCTTGTTGCGGTTGAGGCTGATGAAATATCCCGAGTTGTTTTTCCCGCCACTGCCGGCGAACGGGCCGAACTCTCTGGCGTCATCCCCATTCAACGGTTCCACGTGAATCACTTCGGCCCCGAGGTCCGCCAGAAACATGGTGCAGGTGGGGGCCGCCAGGACATGGCTCAGGTCAACGACCCTGATATTTTCCAACGCTCTGGCCATATAGCCTATTCCTTTCATTTAAAATAAATTAGGACGCCGATTTTCGCCGATACCCGCAGAAAACTATATATTTATATTCAAAATCTTTGCAATCTGCACGATCGGCGAAAATCTGCCGATCCGAGTCGATCTGCGTCCAAAAAGGAAATTCTTATACTATCGAGTTAACTGCGCTTGAACCTATACAGTCAGCACCATCTTGCCCTCCACCCCGGCCTAAGCCCCACCCCCATTAGAAACCAGACCCCTTACACCTTCGTTCCACTCCGACATTATCCGTTCACCAACCTCACGGAACTCGGGGTGTTCGGCCATGTAGGCCGAGACCATTCCCCGCGTTTCTGTTATCGCCTCAGCCATTCGATTGAAAGTGTTGGAGACCACTCCGGCCGGCAGCGAGAGATGGGCCACGGCAAAGCGCTCCAGCATCTTGCGTGGCCACCATTTCTTGGTTCCCGATAGAGAAAGGGCGGGCACGTCTTTTTTGATATAAGCCGTTGTGGTCACCACGTCGTACACCGGAGCGAGCGTCACAGCGCCGAGCGGGGAGGCGTACAACACACCGAAATTCTTTAAGTGGCCGTCACCGTTTCGCAGCATAACCGACAACACCAACGATGCATAAAACTGCTCTCTGGCCGCCATCAGGTGCTCGCCGGAGACAAAGTCCTTGATGCTCTTCGCCACCCGTTCATAGCTGCTGGCGTACTTTTGAGCGGTCCCATGGGCCTGGAGGCAGCACATATCCTCGAAACCGATGGAGTCGCCATTGGGCGTGACGTCGAAACGGCGCATAATGAAAAGGCCGCCATTATCCGAGAGGTAGAATTCCGGCACCGGCAGCCCCGCTCGTCTCACCGCGGTCATGCAGAAATACTCGTTGGCGGCCAAATACGGGTAATCCGTGCCCCACGACTTGACGATATAGCCCGCAGACGACAACGTGCCGCGCTCCGTGGCTTCCAGCATAACCTTGGGTTGGATTCCTGAAATCCCGGAGTGGAGGGCATACCTGGCCATCAACTCATGAAAGAGCTCCCGACTGTCGGGGTAGGAAAGCAGTTCGTGGAGGGATTCGGGCGTTTCCTGTATCTGTGGCGACTTGTCTCCGGTGAGAGAAAAACGGTTCCTCCCCACCTGATTTCCCCCGGTCACCCGGAGGATCGCCAGGTCATCCTCTCCCACCACCTTGGCAATAGCCAGTCGAATTGTCTCGAGAAGTGCCCCCTCCGGCAGGTTCATCTGAAATATGGGGTGCAGTTCACGGCTCAGCCAACTCGCCAAACGCACGGGCATGGTCAGGGATACCTGGACATCCGCCCCGGCTTCCGGGGAGTAGGCAAAGACATATTCCCGGCCCCGCTCCCGGGCCAGAAGGCCGGACCGCTTGCCCGCGGCCCACACGGCAAGTGACGAAACACCCCCCATCAGAGAATCTCCTCGTTACGTAGCTCCTCCAACGTCGGCGGTTTGCCCGCCGGCCGGACCCTCAACTCCAGTCCCAGGAAGTCGAGCAGCCGTATCAGTTTCCGAACGCCGATCTCCTGAACCGTGCCATTCTCAATCTGCCCGATGGTGGTACGACTCATGCCCAGAATTTTTGCCAACTCCTCCTGGGTGATCTTGCGGCTCTTCCGCACCTCCCGGATTTCTTTACCGATATAAAAAAGCATAATTTTGCATTATATATGGTGTATTATTTCAGTCAAGAATAAAAAGAATTGTTTATAATGCAAATAGCGTCCCACCTTGGTCTGTTCCAAGGGCTGGAAGTAAATCTAAATGGAGCAGCTTCTCCATTTGGTGGGACTTTTTCATCCCCTGCTCTATGCCGGTTTATCCCGGCGCTTTCGGCCCGACCCAATGCTCAATGCTACTATTTCTTCGAAGCAGTGGCAGCAATACCCCCGGATTCCCGTCTATAATGAAATTCTTATTTAAATCAAATTAGTTAAAAGGGACATGCTCACACCTCACGCCTTCTTAAGTGCTCGAAGTCTGGCCAGCTCCCAGGCATAGTCATAAAGGTGAAGCCCTTTGCTGGCCGCAACGATCTCCCCATCCCCTACCCCGATCTCCTGGGCCATGTACTCCTTAAGGTGCTGGATGGCCGCCAGGTTGGCCGGAAAGCCGTTCCATAAATCCCAGGAACGGAAGTAGACGAAGAAATGGAGCCGGCCGTCACGGATCCGGGTGTCGATCCCCCGCAAACAAGGCGGGTCGTTTAAAAAGATGGTCTGGGGATCCCCCACGGTCATAAAGGCCTGATTGGTCCCATAGCCCTCTTCCCGGTACATGCGGATGACCTCCTGGATCTGCGGCTCCAGGTACTGCCCATAGGTATAATCCTCATTGGGTTGTTTGACCGAGGTCATCAGGTAAGGCAGATACTGCTCCACATAGCCTTCGGCCACCGGGTTGGGGATACCGAGAGTCGGAGGAATGTCCGGGATCAAGGGACGGGTCCCCGGATATTTGATGTGCACCGTCAGATAATCGAACTCCAGCCGTTTCTGCCCGGCACAACTGCCCCGGTCGATGACATATTCCTGCCCGTGGTCCAGAATTTCATAGACACACTGAAACCAGGCATCCGGTAAATCCCGGGCCTTGATAAAATGAAGGTTCATATTGGTGTTCCTTCCCCTTCCTGATAACAATATTTTGTTCTTAATAGAGAAAAACTATAGGTTAGGTAGTTTTGAGGGTCAAGAAGAAAGATACAGTCTTAAAGCATCTATTAAGATTGACATTAAGAATATTGGAGCTATATTGTTATGATCATTATGTAATTGAGAGGATCGCCCGATATGAACATCAAGGTTCTGGGATCATCGGGATCCGTGGCCCAGGGGAAAAATACCGCTGCTTTTCTAATAGATGGTTTTTTGCTTTTAGATGCAGGAACCATCTCCCTTTCTTTAAGCAGTAACGACCTTTCCAAAATAACCCATATCTTCCTTACCCATGCCCATCTGGACCATATAAAAGGTATCCCCTTTCTGATAGACAATCTGGCCATGAAAAAGCAAAAAAAGTTCATTACCATTTATAGCGGTAGGCCGGTAATTCAAGATCTCAAAAAACACATTTTTAATAACCGGATTTGGCCGGACTTCTCGAAGATCCCTTCTCAACAACAAGCTCTCCTTCGGTATCATCCTATTTCAATTGATGAAATTATATCGATCGGCCATTATCGCATTTATCCTGTTCAGGTCAACCACACGGTACCGGCCTATGGATACCTGGTTGAAGATCCCGACAGGAATGCCCTGGTCTATCCTGGGGATTCAGGTCCCACTGAAAAAATTTGGGAGATCATGAAGGGACATCGGGTCTCGGGTTTGATCGTGGAAGTCTCCTTCCCAAATGCCCTTAAAAAACTGGCTCTTCAATCAGGGCATCTCACGCCTTCCCTTCTCAAAGGAGAGATTCAGAAAATGTCCGTCATGCCCAAGAAGATTTTCATTACCCATCCCAAAACGCTCTATAAAAAGACGATTGAAAAAGAATTAAACTCCTTAAAAGGCACTGTTTTCGAAATTCTGGATGATGGTCGGGAAATCAAAATTTAGAAGCCCGTTTTTATTTTTTATGGAGCGGGATAGAAGAAAAAACGATGAAGGCTGCGCCCGGAAAGACAGGAACAACGATTAAAACTAATCTCATTATCGGCCTGGCCTTCACCCTGGTGGTCTCTTTCTTAATGTGGATCCGTTGGTCCCCCATAGAAACCTTTGAGGAAAAATTTTACGACTGGCGTTTTAAAATTCGGGGGACCATAAAGGCCCCGAAGGATATCGCCATTGTCGCCATTGATGAAAAAAGTCTGGAGAAATTAGGACGATGGCCCTGGACCCGCAATCGTCTTGCAGAGGTCATAAAGAGACTCGACCAGTCCGGTGCCGAACTGATCGTCCTGGACATCATACTGAGTGAAAAGGAAAACCATGATCCCCTTCTGGGAAAGGCCCTAAGGGAAAACGGTTTTACCTTGGTTCCCATAAACTTTGATTGTGGTCGAGGGAATATAAAAAGCCCTCTTAGCAATCCAATGCTGATTCAAGGCGCCTTTCAAACCATCACCCATCGCGAACGATTCAATCAATTCTCTCCCTTTCGAGGGAAAAAGGTCACAGTTCCGGTCCCGGAAATCCTTCAGGGAGCCATGGCATTAGGACACATCAATATATTCGCCGACCGGGATGGCACCTTACGCTGGGAAACTCTGGCGGTTGAATACGATGGTTTTCTCTTCCCTTCCATAGACCTCGTGGCCGCAGCCCTTTTTCTGGGCGTTCCTTCGGATCGCCTGGTGTTAAAGGCCGCAGAAGGGGTCCTCTTAGGCCAGAAAAGAAACATTCCCACCGATCCCTATGGTCGGATGCTGATTCACTATTATGGTCCCAAAGAGACCTTTAAGCATATATCGATATCCGATATCCTGGATGGAACGGTCGGGCCGGAATCCCTGCAAGGGAAAATCGTCCTGGTGGGAGTCACCGCCCCTGGGGCCTCTGATCTAAGAGTAACCCCCTTTTCTCCAGACATGGCCGGTGTTGAAAAACACGCCAATGTGATCGGGTCGATCTTGGAAAATAAATTGCCAAGACGAATGGCATTCCCGGTCAATTTAATTATTCTTTGGGGGGTGAGTGTTCTCTCCATCCTTTTAATCATACGCCTTAAAGCCGCCAGGACTTCTGTCATGATCCTATTGACTATCCTGCTGATCCTGTTGACCGGCTATTTCGTTTTTACCTCCTGGGGGATCTGGATGAATATCGCCTATCCTTCCTTCAATATTCTCTTCATTTTCGTCAGTAGTATGGCCTGTAATTATGCCACCGAAGAACGATATGCCAGAAGAATCCGGACCATGTTTTCCAGTTATGTCACCGAGCGGGTGGTTAATGAACTGATCAAGAATCCGGAGATGGCCCGTTTGGGGGGCGAACGACGGGAGGTGACCGTCCTTTTTTCAGACATTTTTAATTTTACCGACTTTTCAGAGAAGAACGCCCCGGAAGAAGTGGTGTCCATCCTGAATGAATATCTGGAGGCCATGATCGAGGTGATTTTTCACTGGGAAGGAACCCTTGACAAATTTATCGGCGATGCCATCGTTGCCTTCTGGGGTGCGCCATTAAGACAGGATAACCAGGTCGAACTGGCGGTCCGCTGTGCCTTGCACATGGTTAAAAAATTAGAAGCCCTCCAGGATAAATGGAGAGCCGAAGGCAAACCTGTCTTGACTTCAGGAATCGGCATTAATAGCGGTGATGTCTTGGTTGGCAATATCGGGGCCGAAGGGAAAAAAATGGATTACACGATCATTGGGGATCATGTCAATCTTGGTGCCAGAGTGGAATCCCTGACCAGAAAATATAAAACCCAGATTCTGATCACCGAATTTACCCTGAATAAAATCCGGCAAGATCTGCAGAATGGGGGTTTTGGACACATAGAGATCAAAGGCCTGGAAAAAGTGATCGTCAAAGGAAAAAAATTGCCTGTCCGGATATATGGCCTTTCATCCCGTGATGGGGATGCAGGATGTATGCTGATAGAATGTCCGGAAGACCGGATTGTCGCCTTTTCAGATAAATAATTGGGTTTCCGTTTTCAAAAGGGTTCGCCTCCTCATGGATGGTGTATTTTCCAACTCAGATCGCCAACCAACCCTGAAGGGCCATGAAGAAAAGCGGTGAGTCCTCTCATCTGCCAGATATAAATTTGGCCGATTGTAGCATGACGCCAGAGAATATCGGCCTTCCCGTCCCCATTGAAATCGCCAACTCCATTGATTTCCCAGTTAAGATCACTGACCAGTGCCGCTCGGCCCTGGGAGGCAATCGCGGCCCCGTTCATCAACCAGACATAGACCTCCCCGGTAACAACATGACGCCAGAGGATGTCGTATTTACCGTCCCCGTTGAGGTCCCCAACCCCTTTGATCTCCCAGTTAAGATCACTGACCAGACCCACTGAGCCCCAGGAGACAATTGAAACCCCATTCATTTCCCAGAGATTAACCTCTCCGGTGATGCTGTCGCGCCAGAGGATATCGGCGAAACCGTCGCCGTTAAAATCACCAATTCCTTTAATCTCAAAGTCCGGAGGGGCCCCCCCTGGAGAACCGGTCAGAATTGGGGTCAGACCGTCCATAAACCATAGGTAAAGCTGCCCCGTAGCAGCCTGCTGCCAAAGAATATCCGCCTTTCCATCTCCGTTAAAATCATTCCGAATATAATACGGATCAACCACCACGACCTGATGATCGGCAGACAGATTGGTAAATTTAATTGAACAGACGGCCCCGATGGAAACGCCATCGACTCTTACCTCTTTGATATAGCCAGTCGGTGAATCCAATCCAGTATCCAGAATCACCTCTGAACCGGTATTAAACGTCCCGGTGCAGGTGGTGCCACAATTGATTCCAGCAGGAGTGCTGGTGACCGTTACCGGTCCGGTGGTGACAACGGTAATGGTATAAGCCAGCCGGGCGGCGGAATAATGCTGGGTCTGATTGGCCGTTACACCGGCATATATGGTCAAAGGCGGGGTAAAGGTATAGCCGGTCTTGACCGGAGTCACCGTTCCCGACCACCCGTAGCTGACTGTTGCCGAATAAGACCCACCAGCGGCAGTGATCGGACTACCCGGCAGACCGGTTAACATTACGCCACCAAGTCCAGATCCCCCGGCCGTAACCGTCCCGGAAATGGTCAGATCCGGAAGAGAGATGGATACCGATAATCCGCTGGACCATGAAGAAATAAAACCGGTATCCAGTGCGCAGCGTGCCATAACCTTGACCGTATAGTTCCCAGCGGAAGCCCATGATTTTGAGGCGCTGGTGGTCCCTACAGCCAACCAGCCGGAATCGGTCCCATCCCCCCAGTCCATGAGATACTGTAGGGAATGACCGAAACTGGAAGTGGATCCTCCGGTGGAATAGGTATATAGGTTGACAATAGTTCCACTGGTAGAACCACTGGGTGTATTGGGGGTGGAGATGGTCTCGGCGATTAAAGTGATAACAGCACTGTAAGCCGATGACCAGTTTCCGGTCACATCTTTAAATTTCACATATACTGTTTTCGGCCCGCTGCCGGAACTTAGGGTCCAGGACCTGGTGACGGCAAATGCCTCTGGAGCTGAATAGGTAACATTATCATTGGAAAACTGCATCTGGGAGCAGCCGCTCCCTGAATCGTTGCAGGTGAGGCTCAAGGTGACTGCCGGTGAGGTTGTGGAAGCGGCCCCCCCGTTGATCTGAATCGATCCCGTGGGGGCAGTGGGATCGGCCGTTGTGAAGTGCCAGGCAGATGACCAACCGCTGGTCCCTCCGCTGCTGGTGGCATTTACCTGCCAATAATAAGTCGAATAATCAGATAGACCCGAAAGGGGATAAGAAAGACTGGTGATCCCGGCTTGATCGGCAACGGAATGGGCAAAGGAGGAATCCGTCGATACCTGTATCCTGTAGGAATCAGCCCCGGAAGAGGCTGCCCAGTTTAGGGTTGGGCTGGTTGAAAGACCCGTGGCGCCATCCGCCGGTGAGGTCAAAGTTGGAGCCGGAGGCGGGGATATCGATTCGGAGATTTTTAGAATAAAGACGTCTTTATTACCCCCATTTGTCCCCTGGATAGGATTTTGGGTGGGAAAATCGCTGGAGACGGTATAGCCTGTGACATAGACATTACCACCAGGGTCCACGGCAAGGCCATAACCACGATCATCATCACTTCCGCCGAGATAGGTTGAATAGACCAGGGCCGAACCAGCGGGGTTGATCTTGGCGATAAAAGCATCCCAACTCCCGGCGAGAGCCCCCTGGATGGGATTTAAGGTGGGAAAGTCTATGGAGTCGGTATAGCCGGTGACATAGGCATTGCCAGCGCTATCCACAGTAATACCTTTGCCCCAATCCTCACCCCACCCCCTGAGGTAGGTAGAATAGACCAGGGCCGAACCGGCGGGATTGATCTTGGAAATAAAGGCATCATAACTTCCCCCGGCCGATCCCTGGATGGGATTCAGGGTAGGGAAGTCATTGGAAGTGGTATAGCCGGTAACATAGGCATTATCGGCCCCATCCACGGCAATACCATTACCATGGTCCTCAGCACTCCCTCCGAGAAAGGTGGAATAGACCGGGGCTGAACCGGATGGATTGATCTTGATAAGAAAGGCATCCCAACTCCCGGCGAGTGTCCCTTGGATAGGATTATGAACAGGGAAATCAGCGGAGTTGGTTTCGCCAGCAATATAAGCATTGCCGGAAGGGTCCAGGGCAATACCATTGCCCCAATCCTCCCCGCTCCCTCCGAGAAAGGTGGAATAAACCAGCACCGAACCCGTGGGATCGATCTTGGTGATAAAGGCATCCCATCCCCCGCCAAAAGTCCCCTGGATAGGATTTTGAATCGGAAAATCGTTGGAGTTGGTTTGGCCGGTGACACAAGCATTACCAGCATTATCAACGGCAATACCTTTGCCCCAATCCTCCCCGCTACCTCCGAGATAGGTAGAATAGACCAGGGCCGAACCCGTGGGGTCGATCTTGGTGACAAAGACGTCCCATCCCCCGCTAAAAGTCCCCTGGATAGGATTTTGAATCGGAAAATCGCCGGAGTCGGTTTGGCCGGTGACATAGACATTGCCGGAGCTGTCTACTGTGATACCATAGCCATAATCATAGCCGCTACCTCCGAGAAAGGTAGAATAAACCAGCACCGAACCGGATGGATTGATCTTAGCAACAAAGACGTCCCATCCCCCGTTAAAAGTCCCCTGGATAGGACTTTGGGTGGGAAAACTACTGGAGGAGGTAAAGCCGGTGATATAGGCATTCCCTGAGTTGTCCACCGCAATACCCTCGCCACTTTCGCCTAATTCTCCATTTCCCCCAAGGTAGGTGGAATAAACCAGAGAAAAGGTCGGATCGATAGTCAGGGGAAGGGATCTGTCGTACATGCCAACCTTGAAGCCATAGGAGTCTTTATCCAGACCGTAGGCGACTTGGACATATTCCTTCTTTCCATTTTTTTCCTGAAAGGCTATGGGTTTGGAAAATCGGGCCATTTTTTGGCCAAAGCAGATCTCCAGTTCCCCTCGGGGATTGATTTTCAGGGCGCCGGCGCTTTCAATGGCCAGTTTAATGTCTTGGGGATCACCCCCTGCTCTGACCGTAAAGATCTTCTCCACTTTATTGCCGTGGGCAACTAAATGTAGATCGATTTTCGGGTAGACTTCCCCCAGGCTGATTTGATTATAGACCGGGAGATGGGTCTGCCACTTGGCCGGGTCATTACCTAAAAAATAACTGACCCTGGTCTGGGAGGGATCCCGGCCTTGAGGAGGAGCGGGTGAAGCCTCCAGGAGCTTTTCTTTAATGGTGTGGACTTGAAGGTCCTCAGGTGAAGGACCTTTTGTACCGGCCTCAGGCTTTGCCTCAGAAAAAGGCAGGCAGTAGCCCATTTCACCAGACTTTGTGACAAAGAAATTTCCTCTAAAGGTCCGGGCATAGAAGCGAACATTTTCATCGGCCACCTGACCTTGATTGAGGATAAAAGGTATCTGTATCTTATAGGCCCTGGTCAGGATGATTTTCTTTTTCTCTTCAGAAATGAGTGGGGTTTGTCTACCAGCCGCTTTGATAGAATCATTAAACCTTTTAGAATGAGACAGGGGCGTCTCCAAACGACTTAGATTAGTCTGTAAAGAATCCCCGGGTTTTTTAAGTTGCCCGTCCATCTTCTCTGACGAAGAGAAATTGAAAGAAGGGCCAAAGTCTTGTTTTTGAGAAATCAGAAAAATAATCAAAAAATTGGTTAACAAAAAAAATAAAAGGAGCCCCCAAAAAGATCGCCTTCGCATGGATGTTCCCCACTATTGATGAATAAATAGTTATCTTGCCGTTCCTGATCCTGTCCCTGAAAGGGTGCCGGTTCCGATGGTCCCGGACGCCGAGCCGGAAAAATTCACCGGTCCGGTGTAAGAGCTGCCGGTCAGAGTACCGGCTCCATTGTTGACCACCGCATTCCAGGAGGTGCCGTTCCAAAACCGGAACTGAAAATCGGCACTTACCCCGCGACCACTGCTCAGCCTGATGGGGGAGTTGGTGATATTGTCCCTGTTCAGACCGGTACCGAAGGTGTATTGTCCGCTGATCGCCCCTGTGTTCCAGGTAGTCGGTTTTTGACCGGTGGAAGGAGCCATGAAGACGACATTGTTCATCATGACGGACATAAAGTTGACCGCCCCAGCCGAACCGGCAACCAATGAGCCTGAAAGGCTTATCCTGCCGACCTCTACGGGGGGTGGTGGCGGAGGAGGTGGAGGTGGTGGCGGAGGAGGTGGAGGAGGAGGTGGTGGCGCCGGCGGTGGTGGCGGTGAGGGCGAGGGAGACGGTTCCGGCTTGGATGAAAACTTGTCGGCTATTTCTGGTTTATAATCGGTGACCGGTTGAGGCGTATAAACATCGATTATAGTCGAAGCCCCTGATACGGAATAGGTGGCCTGGTTATATTCGGTCGCCGAGAAATTCCCGGCACCTTCCCCGGCAATAATGGCTATCTGGGGGGCTTCTGAGGGGGCGCCACCAAATCCACCAGGACCCGGCTCCCCTTCGAGCTTCTTCTCCAACGGGAGCATATTTCTTTCAATATTCTGCTTCATTCCTTCCGAAGCCTGCTGGGCCGGTAAGGGTGGGTTGTTTGGGGTTACTATGGTGAATTGGCCGGGCATCAGGGTAATGATGATATTGGGGAACTGCGGATTAAAGACCCGGATGATGCCTTCCTGGGCAAAGATCCCGGTCAGGTTGCCTTGTTTGAAGACCGTATACTGAGATCCCCTGACACCGGCCACGGCATTGTGGGTATGGATCTCAAATTGGTTGGCCTCCGGCGAGAGGGAAATACGCCTGGCCACTTCCTTATCCACCGTGGCCTCAACCATGCCCCTGATCAGCTTGATTTTCCCCCTGGCCTGCGCTGAATCGGCAAAATATTCACTGATGTCCACACGGGTACGTTGGGCCAGCTTTAAGACATTCTTGTCGATAAAAACAATCTCGGCCCGGGAATGGCTCTTGGTCCGGACAATGTCCTTGACATAAACCGGATCATTAATCTTGACCGTTTTGGCTGGCAGGGCTCCTCCTCTGAGGACGTTCACTTGGCCTTCCACCAGAGCAAATCGGCCGACTCCTTCAGCCGCTTCCAGAGAGATGGGTTGAAAAATAATCCCAGGGAATAAGAAAGCTAAGGTAAAAAAGAAGAGAACACTGTTTTTAAAAAGGTCAGTAATGGATTTACCCAACCCGGAAGTACGGGAGTTGAACATGATCCCTCCTCAAAAACTGAATTGAATCCCTAGGGTAAAAACATTTCTCTCATAATCATAAATAAAAAGGTTGGAATCGGCTTTAGCCCGATAATATTGGAGATTCAGCGTAACATCTTTCCAAAGTTCCCATATCAGGCCGATTGTACCGGAATAGGTCTTTTCATTTCTCTTTATCCCAAAAATAGAATGGGTCCGGGTATAGTCCTGGTAAAAAAGCTCCCCGGAAAGAGAAAGGGATACCTTATCTCGAATCGGGATCATCAGGTTGAGATTAAAACGATGTCCGTTATTCTCCCAGTTCTTTCCATCGGTCAGGTCCCAGGTAAACTCATACACCAGATTCAGAGACCCTTTTTCCCAAAAGCTATGGCTGTATCCGAGAGAGCCGATGAAAATATGGGCATCCCGGTCCTCATCACTGAATAAAGCAGGCTGAACCATCCATCTCCTGGCATAACCGACTGAAATATGACCTAAATGATTGGGAAGAAGATTAATGCTTAAGCTTGGTCGGGCCGACATAACCCCCAGATACTGGGTGCCGGAGAGCCAGACATGACTGTAAGTAACCGGCAGGGTTAGTGCACTCTTTCCGAAATTGTAACCCGGATTCAAAGAAAAGGTCTGGTTAAGCAGATTATGAGTAGTAGTATTGAAATAGCTATTGGCATAAAGCGTGTATTGGTTACTGAAGAACCAGTTTCCCTCCAGAAGGGGATTGTAATAAGCCCTCAGGCTGGTGATAATACTGCTGTCCCTGTCCCCGGTAATCACCACTCCCGGAATGACCCCGGTAGGTTTCAGGACCACATTGTCGTCATACTGATAAGCTACTCCGACCGAGGCCCCCCATTGTTTGTATTTTTCCAGATTTCTTTCGATATCGGCCTCATATTCTCTGGCCAATGGGGAGAGAGCGGAGTCAGGATCTCCTTGAATAATAGCCTGCAGCAGCTCTCTGGATCGTTTGAATTTCCTGTCCTTGGCATAGGCTACAGCTATTTGAAAATCGGCCGAAGATTTTAAGAATTGGTCCTTTGCCTTGGCTTTTTGAAAGGCCTTAATCGCTTCCTGATTATGATCCTCCTTTAAAAGGACCATTCCCTCTAAAAAGAACAGACGACCGGAACTGAACCCTTGTTTTTCAGCCTTGATTAACCAATCCTTAGCCGATTTAAGGTCATTCAAATCATAAAGGGTTTCGATCAGCTCAAGAAAAGCCTCCTTTGCGAAGGGGTTCTTCTGGATGGCTTCCATGAACCTCTGGGCAGCTTCTTGAAAATTGCCGGTCTGCCTGTAGGTCAGACCTAAATAATAAGCAATTTCAGAAGAATCAGATTCTTCCCGCCTGGCCTGATTGAAGAGCTCTAAAGCCTCTTCGTAATTTTCTAAGTTATACTCGTTAACCCCTTTTTGAAACCAATTCTCACCGGCATAGAGGAACAAAGGATAGATCAAGCCATGGAAAAATAATAAAAAAGAAAAGGAGATCAAAAAGGAAAGGAGAAATCGAAGATTCTTCACTGTCAGATTCATAGCAAGCATCTCCCTCTATTTTTTGGTCTCTTTTTTTTTTTGACTGGTGGAGGGTCAAAGGGCCGGTTCTTTCGGTCTTTTCAATATAACCCCAATTTCTGAGTAGGGGTATTAACATAGGACGTGCCGTCCGATTCCAATTTATCGTTAAAATCCTTCCAGAATTTACTTTCCGGTTTCTGCCAATCTGGCCCGAACCGTATATTGAAAAAATCCCCCAATTTTTCAAATAATCGTTTCCAGCCCGGCAGGTTTTCATAGCGGATAACGTCTTCCAGAAAGGGGACGAGTTCTCCTAATTTTTCTTTAGGAAGATAGGCCCTGGCCCCCATCTCGATGGACCGTTTCAAGGCCTCCGGGGAAAGGGCATGGGCCGTCAGCATGGCTACCGGAAAATTCCGTTTTATCGCCAGACTCAAGAGGTCAAACCCGCGAACCCCCATAATGTCAAGGATCACCAGGTCATAGGTCCAGGAAACCATTCTATCCACCGCAGCCTGGTACGTGGTTGCCGTTTCCAATTGGCAATCCGGACAGGCATCAGCGATCTCCGCCTCGATAATGGTCAACACGTCCTGTTCGTCATCAACAGCCAAAATACGCTGATCGGTTAATAAGGTTTCCTTCATAATACCTCCTTTTTTATTTGATAAGAACCCGATCATATTGGCCTTTGATGTTGCTGCTGAAATCCCGCCAAAAACGGTCTTCCGATTTCTTCCAATTCGGCCCGAACCGGTCATCAAAAAAATCGTCTAATTTACCGAAAAGCCTGTTCCAACTGGCAGGGGCCTCGAACTCCAGAATATCCTCCAGAAAGGGAACGATTTCTCCGAGTTTCTCTTTGGGGAGATAGGCCCTGGCCCCCATCTCGATGGACCGTTTCAAGGCCTCCGGGGAAAGGGCATGGGCAGTCAGCATGGCTACCGGAAAATTCCGTTTTATCGCCAGACCCAAGAGGTCAAACCCACGAACCCCCATAATGTCAAGAATGACGACATGGTAATTCCAGGAGTTCAACATCTCTTGGGCGGCCTCAAAAGAAGTGACCTTGTCGATCAGGCAATCCAGGCAGGCCTCCAAAATTTCCTCTTCCACCAGCCTCAAGACATCCGGCTCATCGTCTACAACCAGTATCCTTTTGCCATTTAAAATTGATTCTGACATCTTCTGTTTTTTCCTTTCATTGTTTAATTGGAAAAGAGAGACAAAAAATGCTCCCTCCCGAGGTCAGACAGTCTTCCACCCTTTGACAAAAAGGACAATCGGAGATCTTTCCCGGGCAAAGGTCTCCGTTATCAGGAATGTGCATACACCGACGGCTTTCCACCGAAAGATCAAACCCGAATCGTTGTCCATAGAGTTTGGCCTGAAGAAGGCCCAGACCCTTGCCGCCGGCATAAAAATCATAAGGTTTTTTGGAAGTATACAGGTCCGTTTCCTGGGTATGAAACAATCCGTCAAACAGGGATTTCTGGTTCTCTTCGGTGATTCCGATGCCGAAATCTTCTATCCTGATAAAGAGTTGCCTATTTCCTTTTTCCCATCGAATCCGAATCATTCCTTCATCCGGTGTGTTTTCAATGGCATTCTTAACCAGACTGACCAAGACCTCTTTTAAAATAATGGGGTCCATGGATATCATGAGGTCCAACGCCCCCCCTACCTCGATGGTGACCGAACGGTGACTCCTCTGATCCCTGGTGCTCTCCAGAATCTCCTGAATGAATGATGCAGGAAACATTTCCTCCCGCGTGGTCTCTTTACCGTGAATCTGTTCTTGTACCCATTGGGCTACCATTTCCCAATGCTTATGGATCTCCCCGGTAATCCGAAAGGATCTTTTCAATCTCTCCCACAATTGTTCTGTTTCTTTTAGAATGAAGGTTTCTTCTAATGCCTGGTTGGAGCGGATGATTTTATCGGTTTCCTGTTGTATCTCCAGGAGACGTCTCAAGTGCTTCTCAAAGGTATCAAAAAAAGACTCCTCGACGAGTTGGCTTTCTTGTTTTTGACATTTGCGCTTCAGGATCCGGAGGCTGCCCTGGATAACCGACAATGGGGTCCTCAGTTCGTGAGAAAGATGATCCAGTGCCTTATCCTTAACCTGGTTAAGGCGCTTAAGCTCTTGACGGGTTTGTTCCAGGGCCTCCAGTCGGGCCTTTTGAAGCTGGGCCATTTCCAGGAAGACGGCCGCATGATTGGCAAAGGTCCTTAAAAAGACCTCATCTTCATTAGTAAAAAACCCTTCAATGGCATTAAGGAGCTGGATGACACCCAATATATGCCGATCCCTTGTAAAAATAGGCAGGCATAAAATGCTCCGGGTTCTATATCCGGTATCCAGATCAATCTGTTTGTTAAACCTGTGATCCTCGTAGGCATCCCTCAGATTAAGTGTAGCAGCCTTTTGAAAAACAAAACCCGCTATTCCTTCCTTAGCGGACAGGCGGATGATACGCCCCTCGATGCCCAGGGCCACCGTGGTCCAGAGCTCATCCCGAACCGGATCATGCAAAAAGATACTGCACCGATCTGCTTTCATCAGGGCTGTTGCTTTTTGAGCGATTTGATATAGGAGGGATTCTACTTGCAGGTCGGAACTGATCAGTTGTCCCAGTTCCAAAAGAGACTGAAGTTTACGGTTCTGTTCGTCTGGATCTTGGAGGTGATCTTCACTCCGGCGAATAAAATGCCTTCGCTCTCCCTTGGGGGGGCGAATTTGCTCAGACCTCATCACGGGACACACCATGACCACTATACCTCTTTCCCAAGAGGGTAGATAGGTTTGATGCGAAGGACAGGCTTATCTATAACAGGGATTAAAAACTATTTTATCTTTATAATCAATCGGGCAGATTAGTCAAGAGAAATCTTACGAGGTTAAATCCTAATTCTCCCCTCTCTTTAGTTCGAAAATAGGGCTCAGCGCTTACCGAGTTCTATTTTCATGATTCGTGGTGCCACGCCCCAAAAGGCGGGGCATGGCGGTTTAATACGAAAATGCGGTTCAAGGTTCAAGGTTCAAGGTTCAGGGTTCAAGGTTCAAGGTTGGAGAAACCCATTTTCATGCTTCGTGGTGCCCGCTACAGGCGGACATGAGGCTTTAATATCTTCTTCCCCAATAAAAAGAAACGGGCAAGTTAACTGATACTTGCCCGTTTCTTTCATACCTGGTGCCGAAGAGGGGACTCGAACCCCTACAGGCGTTTGCCTACTAGACCCTGAACCTAGCGCGTCTACCAATTCCGCCACTTCGGCATTAATTATTTGGTTGATTTTTAAAAGTTTTAAAAATATAAATGAATATTTTATTCCTGTCAAGCGGTTTAATAAAAAAACGGTACAAGGTATAGGGTACAAGGTGTAAGGTCTAAACTCCAAAAAACAATCTTGACAGGCTCGAAAAAAGTCTGAGAGAGCCCATTTCCGTCATTCCCGTGAAAACGGGAATCCAGTGTTTTAATTTGTTACATATGGTATGGATTCCCGTCCCCGATTAAGGCATTCGAGGACAGGCTCTGCGCGGGAATGACGAGTTTTTACATAGGCATCAATCTTAAACCTTGTTCCGTGAACCTTGAACCTTGGACTCCTAAATCTATGGGCACCTATTTTTCCGAAATCGAGCAAATAACACAACCCCTGCCTTCCCCGGTATTGACCATTGGAAATTTTGACGGCATTCATCTGGGGCATCAGAGCCTTCTTCAGAAAGTGGAGGAACGGGCACTGGCCCTAAAGGGGACCTCCATGGTCATCACCTTCCACCCCCACCCGGCCCAGGTCTTAAGACCCGGCAAGGCCCCCAGACAGATCGTATCCGATGATAGCAAGATTGAATTGATTTTCCAATACGGCATCCAGGTGGTCCTGTCCATCCCTTTTACCAGGGAATTTTCCCAGATAGCGGCCAGATCCTTTATCCAGGATATATTGGTGGACCAAATCGGGATGAAAGAGATTG
>JACRBX010000249.1 GCA_016219225.1 Deltaproteobacteria bacterium | reverse complement strand
TGGAGAAAAAGATCAAAGCTCAAAGGGGGGGACAGGGGGAAAGAAGTTCGGAGTTAAGAGTTCGGGGTTCGGAGAAAAAAAGGCAAAGGAGAAAAAGACAAAGGGTGAGACATGAGGCGTGAGGGGGCTCCTTAAGTGAAATATAATCAGGTCCAGACCGTTTCGATCAAACCTGATTCGGCTATTTCTTTATCACTGGAAATGAGGGGTACGCCCAAGTATCGGGCTTAGCCATGATAAGGCGGTCGAAAATATCACGGAATTTTAAACTTTCGGACAGGATGATAATTTGAGGGTTTAAATCCACCACATGGTAATTGGTGGATCGGCCGATCAGTTCGATGACTTCCTGTAAATGGATCTGAATTCTTTTTTTCTCCGATAAATACAGAATCTCCACCAGCGAAATGGATGAGATGAACAAACGGTTTTTCCCGGTATCTACGCCGCCCAGAATCTCCCTGGCCGAATGGCCCATCTTACCGGTTCCGGAAAAATGGCGGATGATGGTTACCGTGTCACCGAGGTAATCCATTCTACACGGCTCGTTTTAAAATAGTCCTGGAGAGATCGCTGCGCAGGGATTTGAGCTCTTTTTTTAGATTCAGTTTTTCAAAACCCTTCCCTTCCCAAATTCCGGTCAGTTTAATAACCCCCCTGGTCTTAACCTTTTTCTGAGCCAAAATAAAAGATATAAAATCTTCCACTTCGTCCAGCTTATGAGGAGGGATCATAGAAAGCTGCTTATTAATCCCGGTTAATTTAATTCCAGTATTTCCCATGGGGAGTCCTTTATAACGAAATCTGGGTTAATTTTTATTAATCATAACAGAAATTTAATGATATTTTACACCCTCTTTATGTCTTTGTCAAAAAAAAATAGGCGATTAAGGGTGTCTTGATGGCGCTTTTGGAAAGCCGGGTGGGTAGGCCTAAGAGTCGATTGATATGATAAAGGAGATCGGCGCGGGAGAGGGTGGAAAGAGGGGTATAAAAGGGTTTGAAGAGGTTTTCGTTGAGGGCATCGACAAAGCGCCACATGGCCAGGGTTTTGCCGACGCCGGGATCACCGGTGAGCAGGAGAATACCCCCTCGGCGTTTGATATATTCCAGACGTGAAAAGGGGACACCCACCAGGTTCAGTAATTCTTTTCATTCACATCACATTCCTTTAATAAATGCCGTCCCCTTGCTCCCACTTCATCAGCTCGAATGATCCCAACCATTGGAACCAGCCATATGCGTAAATTGCCTGAAAGTGAAATTCTGGTCACCTGTTATTTCCCCAGCCTCAGCTTTGGGAGATCCCTCACGTTAACCCCGGCGATACCAATTTTCAAATATTGATTAATAAAAAACCCCACCTCTCTATCAAGAAATGGGGTCTAATATTCTTCTATTTATGCTCCCTTGGTTAAGGTTGCCGGCAAAGAAAAAGGTTTATTGTAAAGGTATTGAAATACCTAGCGCGTCGTTTCTAAAAAGTCAAGTTGTTTTGATATCTTAATAAAGTTTTCTTAACCGCCCGTTCCCTTCCGGTCACGTGATATCCCTTCCGGTCACGTGATATCGCAACTCGCTCAAGGATTACCTGAATAAAGAAGGACATTTCTTTTGCCCTCTGGCGACCTCAGTGAAATAAGAAAATGGTTTCACAGGGCAAGTCCTCCCCGAAGGCAACCTTCCATTGCTTCGCAAATGTTCCCTGCGATACAGGCGACCGGAAGATTTCCCGGCGAAGGGACACTCCGACCAATTTTAAGAACAAATCTGAATCCAAAATAAGGTTCAGATACAATGGAGCAAAGCCTTGCTTTTGTAACTTTTTGCTTTTATAATAAAATTTAAAATTTTTGAAAAAGAGGGCGATCTCGAAATTTATAGTCTTGTAGAGCGGCCGTAATTCTGCTCGGACGAATCACTAACCCACCCTTTTGGCATCTGCTGTGATGGGATGAGTATGAGAGGTAAGGCATGGGCGATAAGAAAGAATACTGCTTCACAGTGATTGTTGAACCCTGCGAAGAAGGGGGATATTTTGCCATGTGCCCTGCATTTCCGGGCTGCCATGTCGAGGGGGAAACCTACGAGGAAACCCTCCAGGAAATGAGGGAAGCCATTGATGCGTTTATAGAAGATTATCAAGAAGAAGGCGAGCCGATACCTGAGGATGATGTGACCATCACAACGCTCAGGGTGGCTGTATGAGTCCGAAATTTCCCGCCGTTACTTCGGATGAAATCATCTTGATCTTAGAAAAAATAGATTTCAGGCTTAAACGCCAGTCGGGGAGCAGCCACGCCATTTATTTTAGGGACCGCGACAGAAGAAGAACAACTGTTCCGATCCATTCAGGCAAAATAATCAAACGTAAAACCTTGAAATCCATTCTTGCGGATGCCGGTCTCACTCTTGCCGATTTCATCCAGTTAAGACAAAAATAAAAAAAAATACCTCGAAAAAGTATATCGTCCCGCAGTTGTCCCTCCTCTTTCAAGTGACCGAAAGGAAGGGGCGGCTAAATTTCTTTCTTCTCAGGCCTCCTTTTTTTCATAATCAACTGGTCCCGGACCACCCCAAGTCGGAAATAAAGCCTCTGGTGGGACTTTCAAGCGGACTTTGACTTAATTCCCCCCCTGTGGTATCTTGTTTTTATTTTCCATAGGAATTATCCAATTGAGAGGTATCCATGAAGACAGTAACCAAAAATCAGCCGCAAACCACCGAAGAATATATCGAAGGGCTGAAAGAAGCCCTGACCAAAAACCCGGACTGCGGAACCAGCCATTATAACCTGGCCATCGCCTTGATTAAACAGGAGAAATGGGATGAGGCCATCCATGAATTTAAGGAGGCTATCCACAGCAGTCCCAGTTTGGCCGAGGCTTATGTGGACCTGGGAGGGATCTACTTACAACAAGGGGACCTGGAAGAGTGCATTCAACTTAACCGGGATGCCATAAAAATCAGGCCGAAATTTTCCGTACCCTATGGCAACTTAGGCTTTGCCTATTTGCAAAAAGGGGAACTCGATGCCGCTGTCGATGCCCTGGAAAAGGCCGTGGCCATTAATCCCCAATTCATTCAGGCCCTGGCCACCCTGGCCAGCGCCTATTTTATGCAAGGCCGTTTGGAGGAAAGTATCGCCGCCTCAAAAAAGGTCTTGCAGATGGCCCCCACCTTTGCGGTGGCCCATAACAATCTGGCTTTGGCCTATTTTGAAAAAGGGGCCTTCCAGGAAGCAGTTGCCCATTGCGACCAGGCCAGGACTTATGGTTTTTCGGTCGATAGCCGGTTTTTGCAGGAGCTCGAGCCCTACCAGGGAGGGCCGGAATCGGCTTAAGTAATCCGGAGTTAGTACGATAACCTTCAGGGATCGGGGTTCGGGGATCAGGGTTCGCGAAAATCCGTAGTTCGTTGAAACCCATTGAATCTTGATCCATTTTTATGTTTCGTGGCGCCCCAGAAGGGCATTAGGTCTAATACCAATCTTTAGGTTTTCCGCTTTTGATCCAAACAACCCAACCCCGGATTAAATGGATGGCCTCTTCTTTATTGGGAAAGGTTCCATTCGAGGCCCGATGGACCGGCGCCCCCTTGCCTGAGAGCCGAAACGGATCCATGGAACCGGGAAACGGGCCTTGGACCTTCGGGAGTTATTTTCAGGTCATCCAGGACGTTATTTCAAGAAACTCATTTGCCTTGCTTTTGCAGGCGACAGGGCGGCAACTGGCCTCCCCTGTTTTGCTTTCCGAGGTAACGGAAATCCTTATTTATGCCGAAAAACATGGAAACCTGTACCATCCCGCCAAAATCGAAGTAATCACCAAAGAGAGATGCGCCAGGTTTGTGATGAATGTTGCCCTGACCGAAAGAGGACGGGCGGCTATGTTGGGGGAGATCAGGGCCTTAACTTTTCTGACCAGGGAATATCCTTACCCTTTTCTGCCGATCGTTTATTCCTGCCCCTTGGGGGATGAGGGCGCCCCGGCGGGCCTGTTTCTGGCCGAATGGTTTGAGGGATTCCATGAGTTTCATCTATCGTTAGATCCTGCTGAGGGAACCCGAAAATTGATCCTCTGGGATGGAAACCAAAGCCCCCGATATCTCACTGACCGACAAAGAAAACAGGTCTATCTCGAAATTTCCAAGATATTGACACTTTATTATAACCCATTGACATTTGACCAGATCTTCCCCTGGCACCATGGGGCCGGTGATTTTGTGGTAAAAAGGGAAGGGGAAAAGGTGGAGGTCCGGCTGGTGACGGTCAGACAATACGGACCGATGATGGAGCCTTCCGAGAATACGGTCGAAGAGGCCCTGCTTTTCTTTTTTTTGAATCTGTCTTTGAGAATGCGGCTGGATCGGCTGGATGGGGTTGGAGAGATTGTCTGGGCCGAAGATGATTGCCTGGAGATGACCTGGGAAGGGTTCCAGGAGGCCTTGCAGATTAAAGAAAGAGAAGGAGGCCTAACGGCCGGATTTCGAAAATCTTTTCTGAAAGGGCTCAGCCGGTATTCCGAAGGGGACCTGGTGGAAAGATTTTCTGCCCTTTTGGATGCCTATGACCCGGCTGCTCCGGACCTGCCGGTGATCCGGCGCCATCTATCCCCTCATATAACCCAGGTTTATGGGTCCTTTAACTGACCGGGATCAGAAGGGTAAGCTCCGGGCCGTCTCTTTTTTCTCTTTTTTTGTTGACAAAAACCGACAAACTATTTTATAGGTTCTTTTGTTACAAAAGGGTTTGGATTTTCTTTAAAATCCCCTTAAACACTCCTTCCTGCGTTGGATGAAAAAATCCGCAAGGGCGAGGCGAAAAGCCTTGTCTTTTTTTTCACATTCACGTATTGTGGGGGGCTGGAATCTTCGAAGAGATTTCGAGAAAGGTGGCCTTCTTACCTTATGGACTGTGAAAAGGGGAACGATGCCGATAGACGAACAATGCCTTTCCGAGGGGAGGTGGTGGGCCGAATTCAATAAGCCCTTAAGGGCGTTAATACCTTATCGTTACCAGTAATAAATTATTATCACTATAGAATGGGAGGTTATACTAATGAAGCACAAAACACCCCTGCTGGATCAATTAGAAAGCGGGCCGTGGCCGAGTTTTGTAAGCGATATAAAACGAGAAGCAGAATCTCGGGCCAAGAATGAAAAAGGGGTTGACTTCCAGATCCCCGCAGATGTTTGTGATGATATCCTGGGCGTTCTGGAACTGACCTACGTGCACAAACGCACCCACTGGAAACACGGCGGAATCGTCGGCGTTTTCGGTTATGGGGGGGGCGTTATCGGCAGGTACTGCGATCAACCGGAAATGTTTCCTGGAGTAGCCCATTTCCATACCATCCGGGTCAATCAACCGGGCGGTAAATATTACTCCACCGAGTATTTGGAGAAGATTTGTGACTTATGGGAAAGAAGGGGCAGTGGGATCACCAATATGCATGGTTCCACCGGCGATATCATCCTTTTAGGGACCCATACGCCTCAATTGGAAGAGGTCTTTTGGGAACTGACCCATGATATCGGCCAAGATCTCGGCGGTTCAGGATCAAACCTGCGGACGACTTCCGATTGTCTGGGGAAATCCCGCTGTGAATATGCCTGTTATGACACCCAGGCCCTCTGTTTTGACCTGACCAACGAATATCAGGATTATCTGCACCGTCCGGCCTTCCCCTATAAATTTAAATTTAAATTTGACGGCTGTCCGAATTGCTGTGTGGCCTCCATTGCCCGATCCGACATGTCCTTTATCGGGACCTGGAAGGACAATATCCGGATCGATCAGAAGGCCGTTGCCGCCTATGTGGCCGGGGAATTAAAACCCAATGCCGGTGCCCATTCCGGACGCGATTGGGGGGCCTTTGATATCCAGAAAGAAGTCATTGACCTTTGTCCCACCAACTGTATGGCCTGGGATGGGAAACAATTGGAAATCTTCAACCCCGAATGTACCCGCTGTATGCATTGCATCAATGTCATGCCTCGGGCCTTACGGATCGGCGAAGATACGGGATTGTCCATTCTGGTCGGGGCCAAGGCCCCCATCCTGGACGGCGCCCAGATGGGTTCCCTGCTGGTTCCTTTTATTAAAGCCGAACCGCCCTATACTGAAATCAAAGAGCTTATCGAGAAACTCTGGGATTATTGGATGGAAGAGGGCAAGAACCGGGAACGTCTCGGAGAATTAATCAAGAGGAAAGGGTTCCAGAAGCTTTTGGAAGCCATGGAATTGAAGCCGCTTCCTCAAATGGTTAAGGAACCCAGGACCAATCCTTATATCTTCTGGAAAGCGGAAGAAGTTGAGGGCGGGTTCGACCGAGACATTAAAGAATATCGCAAGTATCATCAGAGATAGGAGGTAACTACCGATGCCTTATGATCCATCAAATCCTTTAAAGGATAGAATTACCGATATCGGGCCGAAAAGTTATGAGGAATTCCTTCCTCCGGTCATAAAGAATAACTTTGGAAAATGGGCCTACCATGAAATTTTAGAACCCGGGGTCCTGGTCCATGTGGCGGAAAGCGGGGACAAGGTCTTCACCGTCCGGGTCGGCGGGGCCCGGGTGATGAGTATTTCCCATATCCGGGAGATGTGTGCCATCGCCGACAAGCACTGCGACGGCTACCTTCGCTTTACCACCCGTAATAATGTTGAATTCATGGTCGATGACCAATCCAAAGTCGAACCCTTAAAACAGGATCTTCTGAGCCGTAAACAGCCGGGGGGAGGGTTTAAATTTCCCGTTGGCGGGACCGGCGCCGGGATTACCAACATCGTCCATACCCAGGGCTGGCTCCATTGCCATACCCCGGCGACCGATGCCTCCGGCGTGGTCAAAGCGGTCATGGATGACTTGTTTGATGATTTTACCAGTATGAGGATGCCGGCCCAGGTCCGAATTTCCCTGGCCTGCTGTTTGAATATGTGCGGGGCCGTCCATTGTTCCGACATCGCCATCCTGGGCTATCACCGCAAACCGCCCATGATCGATGCCGAGGTGATCGATAAGGTCTGTGAAATTCCCTTGGCCATAGCCGCCTGTCCGACCGCGGCCATTAAACCGGCCAAGATCAAAAAACCGGATGGAACGGATGCCCAGGCCGTAGCGGTCAACGTGGATCGCTGCATGTTCTGTGGAAACTGCTATACCATGTGTCCGGCCATGCCCCTGGCCGATGCCGATGGGGATGGAATCGTGATCATGGTCGGCGGGAAGGTCTCCAACCGGATCAGCGCCCCCAAGTTTTCCAAGGTGGTGGTGGCTTTCCTGCCCAATAATGTACCCCGTTGGCCGGAGACTACCGATTGTATTCGCAATATCGTTGAGGTCTATGCCGCGGATGCCAAGAAATACGAGCGGTTAGGGGAATGGGCCGAAAGGATCGGCTGGGAAAAGTTTTTTGAAAAAACCGGTCTGGATTTTACCCATCACCTGATTGATGATTTCCGTGATCCGGCTTATTATACCTGGCGGCAGACTTCTCAGTTCAAGTTTACGGCCTAATTTGAAAAAAAACGTTAAGCGTTCGGAGTGCTGAGTTCGGAGCAAAGACTTGCCAGTCTCCTCACTCCGAACTCAAAACTCCAAACTTAAAACTCAAAAAGAAAGAGGTTGAGAATGGAAGTCGCCGAAGCCCAAAAAATTGTTATGGATGGCCTGGAAAAGAAAAAGGGCAAATCCAAATTTTATCTGAAAGATTTTTATGCCATGCTGCCCGATTGGAAGGCCAGGGAAGTCAATAAATTAGTCAATAATATGGTTCAGCAGGGGATGCTGGAGTACTGGTCCAGCGGAAGCACCACCCTGTATGGCATTAAAGGGGCCGGTAAACAAGGCGCCGCTGAGGAAGGGGAGGAATAGCCCCTTTCAACAGGGTGTTCCTGCCTTAAAAAGCAATTTTGAAGTTGAAGTTGGGAAAATGGGTCTACCCCGCATCATGATGGCCTCCCTGCGGGGGGGATCGGGAAAAACCGTCATTTCAATGGGAATTTTGGCGGCTTGGATGGCCCGTGGCTTGAAGGTTGTTCCTTTTAAAAAGGGACCGGATTATATTGATGCCGGGTGGTTGGCTATGGCAGCCGGCCACCCGTGTTTTAATTTGGACCCTTTTTTGATGGGAAAGAAAACCGTTCACCATTCCTTTCAACAGAGGGCCCAAGCCGGGGAATTGTCCCTCATTGAAGGCAATCGTGGTTTGTATGACGGAATTAACCCTCAAGGGACCTATAGCACCTCCGAGCTGGCCAAGATGTTAAAAACCCCTTTGGTATTGATTGTAGATTGTACCAAGACCACCCGCACCGTAGCGGCCATGATCCTCGGCTGCCAGCAGTTTGATCCGGCCCTGAGTTTGAAAGGGATTGTCTTGAATCATATTGCCCGGAGCAGGCATGAAACCATCATTCGGAAGTCCATTGAACAGTATTGCGGTCTCCCCATTTTAGGCGCTATTCCGCGGATGCCGTCCTCTCATTTTCCGGAACGCCATTTAGGGCTCCTGCCTTTTCAGGAGCATCCCGAAGTGGGTAAAGCGGTGCATTCCGCCCAAAATTTAGCGGAAAATTATTTAGACCTGGATAGTCTCAGGACCCTGGCTTTTGATGCCCCGGCGATGAAGTCCTTCACGCTCCATCCGGTTTACTCAAAAAAGGCCGGTACTTCTTCTTCTAATCCGTTGATCGGCGTCATCCAGGATGAAGCCTTTCAATTTTATTACCCGGAAAATCTGGAGGCCCTGGAAAAGGCCGGGGCCAAACTGGTCTTTTTAAATGCCCTGGGAGGGGCCTTTCCGCCAGGCTTGGATGGTCTTTATATCGGGGGAGGGTTTCCTGAAACCCAGGCCCTTATGCTGGCTCAAAACGCATCATTTCGATTGGCCTTGAACGAGGCCATCGAAGAGGGGCTGCCGGTCTATGCCGAATGCGGGGGGTTGATGTATTTAGGGAAGACCTTGATTTACCAGGGTGAGGCTTATCCCATGGTCGGAACCCTGCCTTTAGCCTTTGTCCTCGAGAAAAGACCGCAAGGCCATGGCTATACCACGCTCAAGGTCCGGAAAGAAAACCCATTTTTCCCGGTGGGCATGGTTCTCAAAGGCCATGAGTTCCACTATTCCCGTGTTTTGGACTGGGACTCCTGCCGAATTGCCCCGGTTTTTAAAATGATCAAAGGGTTTGGATTGGATGGGGTGGGGGAAGGGATTGTTTATAAAAATGTTCTGGCCACCTATACCCATCTCCATGCCTTAGGGACCCCGGGCTGGGCCCCGGCCCTGGTGGAGCAGTCTAAAGAATATAAGCTCCGTAGAACCGAAGGTTCTCCGCCGCTTGAGACCCCCCTTGAGGGAAGCGGCTTAAGACCGTTATCCACAAGGATACAGCTTTGACCTTATAAATTTAGGGGAAAACAGATAAAATCCCCTTGACATTTTAGAGAAAATAGGTCATTTATTGGCCACAAAAAAATATTTTACGAGGAGGATGTAAGCATGCCTACCGTTGAATTTAAAGGAAAAACCTTTAGCGTTGATGAAGATGGTTTTATCGATGATTTCAATAGCTGGGCCCGGGAGTGGGTCGATTACGTAAAGGAATCCGAAGGAATCAAAGAGCTGACCGAAGAACATTGGAAAGTGATTAATATCCTGCAAGATTATTACAAAAAAAACGGAATCGCCCCCATGGTCCGGATTTTATCCAAGGTTACCGGATACAAGCTCAAATACATCTATGAATTGTTCCCTTCCGGACCTGGAAAAGGGGCCTGTAAGATGGCCGGCCTTCCTAAACCGACCGGTTGCGTATAACTACAGGTCAATAGGACGAGTAAAAGATAGTGACGGGTGACGGGTTTTTCTTTGTCACTCGTCACCCGTCACTCGTCACCTTTAATCACCTTTATGGACCTGGAAAAACTCTATGCCGATAGAAAGACGGCCATTCTAAACAAATGGTTTGATCTGACTATTGAGACTTACCCCGAAGAGACCGCCAGATTCTTAAAAAATAAAAAGAATCGTTTTGCCAACCCGGTGGGATATATCCTTTCCCAGGAGATTGAACCCGTCCTGGATGGTCTTTTTAAAGGGGTAGACCTCGAAACCCTGCGGCCTTTTCTTGAAAATATTATTCGTATACGGGCCGTTCAAGATCTCTCGGCCTCCCAGGCTTTGGCCTTCATCTTTTTATTGAAACAGGTGTTCAGAGAGGAACTGGAGCAGGAAATTCAAGAAAGCCGGGCAGGGAGAGACCTTTTAGCATTAGAGTCCAGAATAGACGCCGTAGCCCTTTTGGCATTTGATATATTTATGAAGTGCCGGGAAAAGATTTACGATCTCAAAGCCAATGAGATTAATAACCGGACCGTCCGGCTGCTTCGAAGGGCCAAACTGGTCGTGGAAGAACCAGCGGAGGCGGGCCCGGCATAATTTTAGATTTCGGATTGCGGAATTAACAACCATCCGGTTCCGATCATGAAACTGATCCGGGGTTTGCCGTGAATGGCAGAGTGGACGACTTTTTGGCGAGTTGTTTAAATATTCCGCAATCCGCAATCCGCAATCCGAATTTTAGTCAAGTGTTTCAGGGCCAAACCTAATTGAGGAGAGGTAGACTTTCATGAATTTTATATCGGGCATTATCTTATCCTTCATCACGGTACTGGTTCTCGTTTTCATCCCCTTCGTGGGGATGCAGGTGGCCAACCTGCAGGTTTTGTTCGGGGTAGTTATTCCTTACCTGGCCATGATCACCTTTCTGGCGGGGGTTGTGGGGCGATTGCTCCTGTGGTCCTTTTCAGCGGTCCCTTTCCGCATTCCCACCACGGCCGGTCAGCAGAAGACTCTCCCCTGGATCAAACCCAACAAACTGGAGAACCCCTCTACCGCTGCAGGCGTATTTGGAAGAATGGTTTTGGAGATCTTCCTCTTTCGTTCCCTATTCCGAAACAGTACCATGGAATATCGAGAAGGACCCCGGGTCACTTATGAATGGGAAAAGTGGCTCTGGCTGTCGGCTATCCTCTTCCACTATTCCTTTTTGGTGGTCCTGATCCGGCACCTCCGGTTTTTTACCGAACCGGTCCCGGCTTTCGTTACGCTCATCGAGGCCCTGGATGGATTTATGCAGGCCGGGATCGGTCCTTTGCCGGGCCTGATGCTTCCGGCCTTGTTTTTGAGTGGGGTCATTTTATTAGCCGCCGCCGCTTATCTGTTCCTCCGAAGAATTTATATCCCTACCGTCCGATACATCTCATTACCCACGGATTATTTCCCCTTGTTGCTGATCATGGCCATTGCCATAACCGGAATCCTGATGCGCTATCTGCTCAAGGTAGATATCGTCAGTGCCAAGCAATTAGTCCTGGGGTTGGTGACTTTTCACCCCGTTCTCCCCCAGGGGATCGGGGTCCTTTTTTATATGCACCTGTTTTTGGTCAGTTGTCTGTTGGCCTATTTCCCTTTCAGCAAGCTGGTTCATTTAGGGGGGGTCTTCCTGAGTCCGACGAGAATCATGGCCAATAATAACCGGATGGTCAGGCACATCAATCCCTGGAATTACCCGGTAAAGGTCCATACCTACGATGAATACGAAGAAGAGTTTAAAGAAAAAATGATTGAGGCTGGAATTCCAGTGGAGAAGGAGTAAATATGGCTGTCAAAAATGTCCCAACTCCTGAAGAATTATCCCGGATAAAACATTCCCCCCCGTTCTTTAAGGGCTGGATGAATACCCCGGCGGAAATAAAACCCGGAACCTATTGTTATGCCGGCCAGTCTAAAAATTTAGAGGCCGTGGGGCTGCCCAATCCCAGGGCCTGGAATCCCTTGGATCAAGACTGGAAATTACCCGATAATTGGAAAGCGATTATCATTGAAGGAATCCGGGAGCGGATCAGCCGGTTTCGAAGTTTTCACATCTTTTTGGGGGGCGGTGTCCGTTGCGGGGCCTGTGCCGACAAATGCCATTTCTTCATCGGTTCCGGTGATCCCAAAAATATGCCGGTCCTCCGGGCCGAGCTTTTAAGGTCGGTCTACCGCCGGGACTTCACCACGGCTGGCAAGATTTTCAGGAAAATGGTCGGGGCCCGGGATCTGACTGAAGAGGTCCTGAAAGAATGGTGGAGTTATTTTTTCCAGTGCACCGAATGCCGGCGCTGTTCTGTTTTCTGCCCTTACGGCATCGACACGGCCGAAGTAACGATTATCGGCCGGGAGCTGTTGAACCTGGTAGGCCTGAATATCGACTGGATCGCCGGACCGGTAGCCAACTGTTTCCGGAAAGGGAATCACCTGGGCATCGAGCCCCATGCCTTTAAGGATATGATCGATTTTTTCCTGGATGAGGTCGAAGGGGTCACCGGGATCCGCCCTGAGCCCAGTTTTAACCGGAAAGGGGCCGAGATCCTCTTCGTCACCCCATCGGGAGACGTCTTCGCCGATCCGGGTACTTTTACCTGTATGGGGTATCTGATGCTGTTCCATCAGTTGGGACTGGATTATACCTGGAGTACCTATGCCTCCGAGGGAGGGAATTTCGGGTTTTTTACTTCCCATGAAATGATGAAAAGGCTCAATTCCAAGATGTATGCCGAAGCCAAACGTTTGGGGGTTAAATGGATCCTGGGCGGCGAATGCGGCCATATGTGGCGGGTCGTCAACCAGTACATGGATACCATGAACGGCCCGGCCGACTTTCTGGAAGTGCCGGTATCCCCGATTACCGGGACCAGATTTGAAAATGCCACTTCCACCAAGATGGTCCACCTGGTCGAATTCACGGCCGACTTGATTAAAAACGGCAAGTTAAAATTGGATCCCAGCCGAAACGATCACCTGAAAGTGACCTTCCACGATTCCTGCAATACCGCCCGGGGGATGGGCTTTTTTGAAGAGCCCCGATACGTCCTTCAGAGTGTCTGTAATAATTTTTTTGAGATGCCCGAGGGGACCATCCGGGAACAGACCTTCTGTTGCGGCAGCGGCTCTGGCCTGAATGCCGGGGAGAATATGGAACTCCGGATGCGGGGCGGGTTCCCCAGGGCCAATGCCGTTCGTTACGTGCAGGACAAACACGGGGTCAACATGCTGGCCAACATCTGCGCCATAGACCGGGCGGCATTAAGCACCTTGATGGAATATTGGGCGCCGGAGGTCGGGGTCACCGGCCTGCATGAACTGGTGGCCAATGCCCTGGTTATGGATGGGGAGATCGAACGGACCACCGATTTACGCGGTGAACCTTTGGGTGGAGAAGCCGAGGAGGAGAATGAAGAATGATGTACGATGAAAATAAGATCATTCCGATGATTATTGTTTTTGTGATTCTGGTCACCTTTCCTCTCTGGTACAATCTGGGAAAGGCGGCTGCCAAGCCGGACCCCAAAATAGATACACCGGTTATTAGGCAGATGAAGGAAAAAAAGTGCCTCGAACCCAAAGCGACCATGAAAACCACCCATATGAAGATTTTGGATGAATGGCGCCACGAAGTGGTCCGGGGAGACTATAAACGATTATATACTGCGGCGGACGGGAGGGTTTTTGAAAAAAGTCTTCAGAATGGCTGTATGAAATGCCATTCCAACAAAACCCAGTTTTGTGATCAGTGCCATAATTATATGGAGGTAAAACCGTTCTGCTGGGACTGCCATATTGCACCAAAGGAGACCAAGTGATGGGCATCAACAGAAGAGAATTTTTAAGGATTGCCGGGATCGCTTCCCTCTGGGGACTCGGGGGCCAGGCCGCCTTCGAGATCCTTAAGCCTGGTGCCATAGAGGCCCAGGCCCGGGCACCCCTGTCGCAAGGGAAGAAATGGTCCATGGTCATCGACACCCGAAAATTCAAAACCCCGGAAGATTTCCAAAGGTGTATCGACGCCTGCAATAAGACCCATAATGTCCCCAAGGTGGCCAATGTGCGGCAGGAAATCAAGTGGATCTGGACGGAGAAGTATGAGAACGCCTTTCCCGATGATCAGAATCAATTCCTGCCGGAAAGCATGGCCCATAAGTCCTTTCTGGTCCTCTGCAACCATTGTACCGATCCCCCATGCGTCCGGGTCTGTCCCACCCAGGCCACCTTCAAACGCCCTGACGGTATAGTCATGATGGATTATCACCGCTGCATCGGTTGCCGGTTCTGTATGGCCGGCTGCCCTTATGGTGCCCGGAGTTTTAACTGGCGGGACCCTCGCAAGTTCCTCAAGGAACCCACCAACCCGGAATATCCCACCCGGTCCAAAGGGGTGGTGGAGAAGTGTAATTTCTGTGAAGAACGGATCGCCAAAGGCCTCTATCCGGCCTGTGCGGAGGCCAGCAACGGGGCCATGACCTTCGGCGACCTGGATAACCCTAATTCAGAAGTCAGGAAGCTCCTTAAGGAAAATTATTCGATTCGACGTAAACCTTCTTTGGGAACCCAACCGAATGTTTATTTCTTAGTATGAGGTGATTATGTTTGAAAAGGCCCTGTCGGGAACCAAGACTTATTTTAGCTGGATTATCTTTTTGCTGATTTTTATCGGTATCGGCTTTGCCTGTTATCTCTATCAGTATAATGAGGGGTTGGGAATCACCGGTATGAGCCGGGATGTCTCCTGGGGGTTTTACATCGCCCAGTTTACCTTTCTGGTCGGGGTCGCGGCCTCGGCGGTCATGCTGGTTTTGCCATACTATCTGCACGATGTGAAGGTCTTTGGGAAGATTACCATCCTGGGCGAATTCCTGGCCATCGCTTCGGTGGTTATGTGCATTTTGTTCGTCACGGTGGACGTGGGATATCCCAATCGGCTCTTGAATATCATTCTTTATCCGACGCCCAACTCGATTCTCTTTTGGGATTTTCTCGTTTTAAACATCTACTTGCTCCTGAATCTGTTAATCGGCTGGAATGTGCTGGCTGCCGAGCGAAAGGCGGTTGCGCCCCCCCAGTGGGTCAAGCCGCTTATCTATTTATCCATTCCCTGGGCCATCAGTATCCACACGGTCACGGCCTTCCTGTACGCCGGTATGCCCAGCCGGCATTTCTGGCTGACGGCGATCATGGCCGTCCGTTTTTTAGGCTCGGCCTTTGCCGCCGGTCCGGCCTTTTTGATTCTATTGGCCCTCTTGGTGAAACGATTATCCACCTTTGATGCCGGACAGGAGGCCATTAATAAATTAAGAAATATTGTGACCTACGCTATACTGGCCAGTATTTTCTTCGTCCTCCTGGAGCTCTTTACCGCTTTTTACAGCAACATTCCTGGCCACAAGCACGCCTTCCAGTATCTCTTCTTCGGATTGGAAGGCCATAACAAATATGTGGCCTGGACCTGGATATCGGTGGTGGCGGGTTGCCTTTCGGCCCTTATCCTCCTGTTGCCGCTGGCCCGAAAAAGCAACGCCTGGCTGGTGGCGGCCTGTATCGGGGTCTTCGGCTCTCTCTGGATTGAAAAAGGTCTCACCCTGGTGGTCACCGGTTTTATGCCCTCTCCCTTGGAGCACATCACCGAATATGCCCCGACCTTACCGGAAATCTTTATCGCTCTGGGGGTCTGGGCCACCGGATTTTTAGTCCTTACCCTCTTGTATAAGATCGCGATTTCCGTTAAGCTGGATCCCAACAGCGCCTCGATTCATTAAAGACGGATATTTTAATCAGGACGCAGATTTTCGCTGATACCCGCAGATAAATAATTATTCTATAAGCTATATAAAAGGCCCATCCCCGCATAAGGGGGATGGGCCTTTTATTTTATCTTGACAGGGAAGCCCTTTTCCGATTAAGCATATTATTGACGTCAATACTTTTTATGGGTCCTTTATTTATAATCCGTTGAATATTCCGTACGGTTTTCCAGCCGGCCAACCGGGAACTTTTATGGATTTTCGTTTAACGAATGGAACACCTGTAAGAAGCAAAACCGGAGTTATCAATAAAAATAGAAGGTTAAAGGGCAGGCACCTCATTTGCCCCTATTGGCATGTCTCTTGCTATTTAATTGCTGGATTTATAAAGGCCCGTCTTTATACTTAGTTTAAAAAATCATTGGAAATGGAGGTTATTCATGATTGGCAAAATTATTTTCCGAATGCTCATTGGTCTGGCATTAATCGGTGCATCACAGGTCTACGCCCAACAGTATCCGACCAAAGTGATCACCATGATTATCCCCTTCTCAGCCGGTGGCCCGACGGATACCGTCGGCCGGCTGGTCGCCCGGGCCATGGGCGCATCTCTTAAATCCCAGATTATCATAGAAAATGTCGGCGGTGCCGGGGGCACTATTGCGGCGGCCCGGGTGGCCCGGACGGCCCCGGACGGCTATACGATTTTCATGCACCATATCGGCCACTCCACAGCCCCCGCTCTTTATCGCAAACTTCCCTATAATTCGATCACCGACTTCGAACCTATCGGCCTGGTCACCGATGTCCCCATGACCCTGGTGGCCAAGAAAGATTTTCCGGCCAAAAACCTCAAAGAATTGATCGCCTACGTGAAAGCCAACAAGGACAAGGTCACTTACGCCAACGCCGGTCTGGGTGCTGCTTCGCACCTCTGCGGCATGCTCTTCATGACCGCCTTACAGACGGACCTGACCACCATCCCCTACAAAGGCACCGGTCCGGCCATGAACGACCTCTTGGGGGGCCAGGTGGACTTTATGTGCGACCAGACCACCAACACGACCAGTCAGATCAAGGGGGGCAAAATCAAGGTCTACGGGGTGACCACCAAGAAGCGGGTCCCTTCGCTGCCGGACGTCCCAACCATGCACGAAGCCGGGTTGCCGAATTTTGAAGTTGCCGTCCGGCACGCCTTATATGCCCCTAAGGGCACGCCCAAGGAAATCATTGATAAACTTGCCAAGGCCTTGCAGGAGGCATTGAAAGATGCCACGGTTAAACAGCGCTTTGCCGAATTGGGTACCGAACCGGTGGCCGAAAACAGGGCCACCCCGGAGGCGCTGCGGACCCACCTTAAGGCCGAGATCGACAAGTGGGCACCGATCATCAAGAAAGCCGGTATTTACGCCGACTAAAGGGAGGGCCTTTTGACCTCACCCATTCGCAGTATCAAAGACTTCCTGACCGGTCTCATCTATATCACCATCGGATCAGGAGCTATTATTATCGCCTTGGTCGGGGACTATCATATCGGCACGGCCCTCAAGATGGGTCCGGCCTACTTTCCCTTATTTCTCAGTATGCTGCTGGTATTGGTCGGGATCATCTCCCTGGTCCGCTCCTTTATAACGCCGGGCACCCCTATCGGCAGCTTCGCGGTCAAGGGACTTCTGCTGGTCGTGGCATCGACGGTCTTGTTCGGCCTTGTCGTCCGGGGGGCCTCGCCTCCGAAG
>JACRBX010000248.1 GCA_016219225.1 Deltaproteobacteria bacterium | reverse complement strand
AATCATTAAGGAATTTTTTGGCCCTATTGCAATGGCTGCAGGTACTTAAGGTATAGAGTTTAATCGGCGGCATAATATCCCCTTTTTCTAATCAACATAAGGTAGAGGTCTTTGCAAAAGTCTAAATTTTAAAAAATTAATTAAATTTAACTTTTGCAAAAAACTCGATAGTGTCATTATACCGACAAGGCGGATATAAAAGCAATTTGTTTTTGGGACAGGATTTTAACACCAGGGATCTGGGATCGGGGGGCAGGGGTCAGTTAAAGAAATAAAGTTGCCGGTTTCAAGAGGGGTTAACCCTTCCTGCAACCTTCAGCCTTCGATATTCGATATTCGATATTCGACATTCGGTTTTTCATGTTTTGTGGCGCCCCTTACCCCTTTTTTTTATGGTACCAGCGGGCCAGGCGATCCGGTGAAAACCCCACTCCGTAAGCTGCTAAGGCAACCTGGTTTTTAAGGGTCGTTCTCCAGATACCAGAATTCTTCCAGCGCCGGGAAGAGGTAAGTACCGGGAGGGGGGCGATGGCTATCCGGCCCTGGCGTCCCAAACGGCGGATCAGATCCAAATCCTCCATGATTGGGATATTCGAAAACCCACCCATGGCCCGAAACCGCTCGGCCCGGAGGAAGATGGCCTGGTCACCATAAGGAAGTTGGAAGAATCTGGAACGCCAGTTGGCCAACCACCCGATGATCCTCAGTCCAAAAAGGGGGGGATCAAATTGGAGTTGAAAGGCCCCGGCCGATATTTCAGGTCTGGAAAGGAGTTGGCAGACCTGATCGGCAAACCCTTCAGGCAGGCGGGTATCAGCATGAAGGAAAAGGAGATATTCCCCCATGGCCTCTTGGGCACCGGTATTCATCTGGCGGGCCCGGCCCCGGGGAGATGAAAGGACTTTGGCCCCCCAGAAGGCGGCCAACCCGGCTGTTCGGTCATTACTCCCGCCATCGACGACAATGGTTTCATAAAATGGCTCAGAGGGAATCCGGGCCAAGGCCAAAGGGATCTCTCGGGCTTCATTTAAGACTGGAATAATGATGGAAATGACCGGCAGGGGTTCCGAAAGACCGGCTTTCCACCGTTCCCATAAGGGCAAGTCCTCTGGCCGATCAATATCCAGCAGGGTGTCGATCAGAAAGAAGCTGAGTCCAAGGGCCCGGGCCTTTTCCAGAGTCCTCCTGAAGACCTCGGGGCTTCCCCAGGGGATATTGGCAAATAAAGGACAGGCTTTTTGTAACCCTATCAAATAATAGCCTCCGTCAAGGGCCGGCCCCAAAATCAGGTCATTATTGCCAAGGCCGTCAAAGGCCTTCTGCAATATTTTTGAGGTCCGGGCCGGACAATCCGACCCGATCAGGACCACGGCCTGGAATCCGTCCCGGAAGGCATCCTGAAAGGCCCTTTCCATGCGGACCCCCAAATCCCCCTTGCCCTGGGGAGAATAAGACAAATCAGGACCCAGCCATTCCTGCATTAAGTGCGCATCTCCCCCCTCGAAGCGGACTTCGATAGACACCGGGCGGGATAAAGTAAGCTCTCTGACCTGTTCCAAAGCCAATTCGGTCATCCGACGGTGCAGTTCACAGGAACCTTCCGGACCAAGAGTCGGGATCAGACGGGTCTTGACCTTGCCGACTTCCGGATAGCGGGTAAAGAGGATGGCCCGTTCTTTAAGGGGCTTATGGGGTACCGGATATTCAACCATTTCGAAATTTGTATTTTGGTAATTAATTCTCATGCCCCTTTGGGGACCAACGAAACATAGAAAGGGTTTTTTTTTAATTCCGCAATCCGCAATCCGCAATCCGAATTCCAAAGGTCCTGTAACTCAGGAACAAATTGTCCCGGCTCAGGTAAACCCGGCCCCGGCAGTGCAGGCATAGCAATGGTCGGAGACGGCGATCGGCGCCCCCGGACGAAGGAGGGGTTTTCCTTCAGAAAGGGGCGTCTTTTTACCTCCCATGAAAAGACCCTGGGATAGATTAAAATCACAATCAAAAAGAAAGCCATCCCAGGAAACAGAAACCATGGTGCGGCACATGACCCCTTCCAGGGCTGCAGGATTGAAGGATTGGGCCAGCTTTTGACAATAGGATTCCAGATTACCCGATTTTGAAAGCCAGAGACGAAATCGGCCGAGAGGAACGTTGGCAAAGGCATAAAGATGATTGAAGACCACACCCCATTTGTTTTTTAAATCGAGACGGAATTTTTTTTCAATCTGTTCCTGAGAGGAAGGCAGATAAGCCCCTGTCGGATTAGCCACCAGATTCAGTTCCAGACCGGAGCCCTCCTGACCATATCCCCGGGCATTGAGGCCCTGCATGGCCCGGATGGATTTTAAAAAGATCCCCTGGCCCCGCTGGGCATCGGCTTGTGAAGGGTTTGAAGAAGGCAGGGAAGCTATAATGGCCACCCGGTACTTTTCTAAAAGGGCTCTCAAAGGATCATGGCTTCCGTCGGACAAGGCCGTCAGATTGGAACGGAGAGAGACCCTTTGGACCAGGGGAGAGATTTCCCGGATGAGCAAAGGCAGATTGGTGTTTAGTTCCGGTGCCCCCCCGGTTATATCGGCCGCCTGAAAAGCCCCTTCCCGGGCGAAGGCCACCACCTCCTGAATGGTTTCAGCAGTCATAATCTCTGAACGATGGGGCCCGGCTTCCAGGTGACAGTGGCGGCATTCCTGGTTGCAGAGCAGGCCCATATTGATCTGAAGGGTCGAGGTTTTGAGCCGGGTGATGCTGCGTTTGTGTTGAGCCAGGGTTTGGGGAAAAGTCGGGATGGCCGTTATGGTGCTTTTGTTCATAATTGATTAAAATAAGGTTGCAAGTTCCAAGTTGCAAGTTGCAAGTAAGGAATTGATGGATACCTGCTCTCCGTCTTCGGTGAATGGCGGTCTCAAGAAAACGGATGCCTTTTTTATTGAGAAATTAAAGGGCATTAACCGTGTTTATCCGTCAAATCCGAGCCAAAAAAATTATCATCTACATGGATATCTTTTGGGCGGCCTTTCGCATCTGAATGCCGTGAACCAGAGAAGCCCCTCCCCGAATGGCCACGGCCACATGGACCGCCTCGGTCATTTCAGTCAGATTGGAACCATTTTCCAGGCAGGCCTGGGTATAAGCATCGATACAGTAAGGACATTGGACGGTATGGGCTACGGCCAGGGCGATCAGACTTTTTTCCCGGGTCGAAAGTTCCCCTTCTGAAAAAACGCAGTTATAATAATCAAAAAATTTTCCTGCCAGCTCCGATCCGTCCTGGCCTATTTCCGGAAACCGGGGAAGGTCCTTAGGGTCATAATAAGATTCCATGAATGTATCTCCTTTATTTGCTTGTAATCATTCGAAAGGTTGTTTTAACTCAGGGCCGACCGTTTTCTGGCCCGGCCCATCCGGAGAGCTGACAACCCCGTGTCCCCCGAACTCCTGGCGGAGTATGGCCAGGACTTTGTCGGAAAAGGAGTCCATTTCCCGGGAACGAAACCTTTGCAAAAGAGACAGGGTAATAACCGGAATGGAGACAGCCGATTCGATGGCCTGTTGGACCGTCCAGCGTCCTTCCCCGGAATCTTCCACATAGCCCTTGATATAGGTGAGTTTCGGATCTTTTTTAAAGGCGTCCTCCAGAAGTTCCAGGAGCCAGGAACGGATAACGCTCCCCCGGTTCCAAAGATGGGCTATTTTTGAAAACTCCAGGTGGTTCCCATAAGGCGAGGCGTTCAGCAGGGAAAAGCCTTCCCCGTAGGCGGCCATCAGGCCATACTCAATCCCATTATGGACCATTTTTACGAAGTGACCGGCCCCCGTTGGGCCGCAATAGGCATATCCTTCAGCGGGAGCCAGGGTCGAAAAGACCGGTTCGAGGGTCAAAAAATCTTCTTTCTCTCCACCGATCATCAGGCAGTAGCCTTCCTTTAACCCCCATATCCCACCGGAGACCCCGGCATCGGCATAATGAATTCCCCTGAATTTTAATTGATCGGCCCTCCTGATGTCATCCTTGTAATAGGTGTTGCCGCCGTCAACCAGGATATCGCCGGGAGAGAGTAAAGGAGTTAAATCCTCTATATGCTGATCAATGACCTGGCCGGCCGGAAGCATCATCCAAAGAATCCGTGGCGGTTTCATTCCGGCTACCAACTCCTGCAAGGAGGCTGTGCCTTCAGCCCCCTCCTTTTCAATGAGCTTGACCTTGTCCTGAGAACGGTTGTAGACAACTACTTCATGCCCTCCCCCAAGGAGACGCCGGGTCATATTCAGGCCCATGCGACCCAGACCTATCAGGGCTAACCTCATGCTCTTTCCCTCTTTTTCATCCCAAGATGTATTCGTATTTTTCTGTTTTCATGTTAATTTTACCACATCCAAGCCAAGAGTGCAAACAGCCCCTTATAAAATTAAAAGTTGACAGACCGTTTAAGGAAGGTTAAAAAAAAATATGGAATATGAAAATGGTAATAAAGAGGGCTATAGGCGATAGGCCGGCCATTTTGAGGTTTTTCATACTTGAAACTTGCATCTTGCAACTTGTAACTTTATTTACTTATACAGACGATAGGTTGAAGAAGGAGAAAATTTAAATGGCCGAGTTGAAGTTTCATAAGGAACATGCCTGGATTTCCATGAACAGTGACCAGGGGACCATCGGGATTTCGGATTATGCCCAGCAACAATTAGGTGAAATTATTTACGTGGATTTGCCGGAAATCGATACTGAAATCAAGGCTGGAGAAACGTTATGCGCCCTGGAGTCCAACAAAGTGGCTACCGATGTAATCGCCCCGGTAAGCGGAGTGGTCATAGAAACCAACGGGGTCTTGGATGATGAACCCGACCGGATCAATTCATCTCCCTACGAGGAAGGGTGGTTGGTTAAGATTTCTTTGAAAAATCCATCCGAGTTGGATGGCCTGATGGACCGGCCGGCTTATGAGCAGTACCTTTCTTCGCTCTGAGTATTTTTAAAAAAGGAGGGCTTATGTCTCCAGCAAGAAGAAAAGACAGATTAAAAAATCTGGTAAAAATGATTGGACTGCTCATAACCATTCTGTCTTTTTTGGGTGTTCTCTCCTGCTATTCCGGGACCAGCAGCACGACCAGTTCCGGCAACTCTTCAGGAACAGGGACAGGTTGGACCATTACGATTCAGATAGGCACAAACCCGTTGCTCTTTAGCAATACGACGGCGATTCTGGCGATAGTCAAGGACAGGACAGGCGCCCCCGCCCCAAGAGGAACCAATGTCTGTACCACGGTGGTCCGGAATGGTTTATTGAAACCAGGTTCCCCTGATTTATTCGCAACCATCTGTGAAACCACCACCAACGACATCGGCCAGACTATACAAACCTATTCTGCTTCGCTGACAACCGGTATCGATACTATAGAAGTTTCTTCCCAGGGGGTAATCGCCCATGCAACCATTACCGTTAATTGATGGGTGAATTTTTTTTATGAGTAACGGGCCTGGGATTTTTTTATCCCTTCAGCCTGAGGATCTTTCTGGCCTCGGCCGGGGTGGCGACCTCTCTTTCGGCCAGATCAATAATACGCCTGGCTACTTCCACCTGTTCCCAGCTTCCCTCGGCCATTTTCCCATTCAAGACCCGGATATTGTCTTCCAGGCCGACCCGGATGTGACCGCCCATGATGGAGGCCATGATGGCGGCCGGGAACTGGTTGGGCCCCACCCCGCAGACGGACCAGGTGGCGTCAGGGGGCAGGAGGCTTTGCATATGAGTCATATTCATCGGAGTAAAGGGAACCCCCCCGGCAACACCGAAGACCAGTTGGAAGTGCATCGGCTCTTCGAAGATCCCCTGTTTGCGAATCAGGAGGATGTTGTAAATGCCCCCGAAGTCATAGGCCTCGCATTCCGGCTTGACCCCATTGGCCCGCATGATTTTGGCGAAATCGATGATCATGTTGAAGGTATTATCGAAGACGTTGTCGCCAAACATTAAAACCTGACCGGTTTTATGATCAACCACGGAAAAATTCATGGAATTGGTATTCAATGAGGCCAGCTCCGGTTTTATTTCCACGATGGGTGCGATTCTTTGCTCGTGGGTCACCCCGGGCCCTATGGCCGAGCTCATATTGATAATCAATTCCGGGCATCTGTTCCTAATAGCCTCGATGGTCTCCCGGATCAGGGAAAGATCTGCCGTCGGGAAGCCGGTATTCGGATCACGGACATGGATGTGCACAATGGCCGCTCCGGCCTTCCAGCATTTATAGGATTCCTCGGCGAATTCTCTGGGGGTATAGGGGACTGCCGGATTCTGTTCTTTACGGGTGGCCGCCCCGGTCAGGGCGGCACTGATGATAACTTTTTCCATCCTTTCCTCCTTGATTTAAATTAGGACGCGGATTTTCGCAGATACCCGCAGATAACTATTCTTTACACCTATCCTCTTAATTTAATTAAATTGCCTATTCAGGGATCTCCAGATCGATCGTTGACCCCGGAAAGGTCTTGCCGCATATTGCCGGATCGTGGCAGGGCAGAAGATGTTTTGGGGTTTTGAGCAGACCGCGGATTTTCCAGATCGAGCGATACCAGGCGTAGTGGTCATAGAGAATCCCGGAGGGGACCCCCAGGGAGCCGTATCGATCGGGGGCGGGTGTAATAGCGACCCTTTTTCCATCCAGACCCAACATCCAGGACATCTTGGGAAACATATTCTGGTAAATATTGATGACGTCCCCTGGAATGACATAAGGGCCGTTTGCAGTATCAATGGCGAAAGTCAAGCCTCCAAGGGTATGGCCTGGGGTGCTATAAAAGCGTATCCCCTCGGTAAATTCCCCATCTCCCACCACCTTACGACAGCGAAATTTATTAAGGACCGGAATGACCGCGGGATCGAAATCCTGTCTGATGCACATCGAAGGAAGAGGGTTGATGAGTTCATTCCATTCATCATAATGGAAAAGGTGCAGGGCTTCGGGGAAAAGGTGGCCATTACCGGCATGATCATTGTGCAGATGGGTATAAAGTACGGTTTCTATCTGATCAGGCCGGGTGGCATGTTTCTTCAGGGCTTCCAATAAAAAAGATTCCCCACCTTTGGCCGGGGCCCCGGCCCAGGCCTTTCCGTCGACGATAAAACGGGAATGAATACCCGTATCCACAAGAATCCTGCGGTCGCCGGAGGCAAGCAGGAAGGCCAGATAGGGGGCGGGAAAAACCAGATTCATGTCCAGCCCTATGGTTCCCATGGCCTTGGGAATGGTGATATCCCCAAGATAGAGCACATGTATTTTCCAGTCCATCAGTCGCATTCTCCTTTTTGCATTCTAATGCTTTTTTTAGAAACCCCCAAATAGGTGGCCTTGATCTCTTCGTTGGCCTGAATATCTTCCGACGTTCCCTGAAAAACCAGATGACCGTTATCGATAATATAGTGGCGGTCTCCCACCTTCAGGGCCATCTGGAGATGTTGCTCGGCCAGAAGAATGGTCATCCCTTTTTGTTTCATTTCCAGAATGGATTGACCGATCTGCTCTATAACAATGGGGGCCAATCCTTCCGTGGGCTCATCCATAAGGATTAATCTCGCCGGACCCAGGAGCGCCCGGGCATTAGCTACCATCTGCAACTGTCCTCCGGACAGGGTCCGACTCTTGTCATGCCTTTTTTCTTTTAGAACCGGAAAAAGGGCATAGGCCTTGGCCAGCTCCATTTTAGCATCTTTGATGCCTGTGGCAACCAGGGCCAGCCTCAAGTTTTCTTCCACGGTCAGCATGGGGAAAATATGTCGGCCTTGGGGAATAAGGCGCACACCGCTGCGGAAGATTTCATAAGGTTTTTTACCCTGCATTTCCCGGCCGAAAATGGCTACTTTCCCCGACCGTGGCGGGGTAAGCCCGATAATCGAACGGATGGTGGTGGTTTTTCCTGCCCCATTTCTTCCCAACAGGCAGACCACTTCCCCTTCTCGCACGTTAAGTGATAGTCCGTGCAGGACATGGCTGATGTCGTAATAACTGTGGATTTCTTCCAATGTCAGGGCGCTCATACCCCCCCCAAATAAACCCGGCAGACTTCCGGATTATCGGCCACTTCTTCGGGTGAGCCCTCGGCAATTTTTCTGCCGAAATTCAAAACGATGATAGTGTCGGAAATGTTCATGACAATATCCATATTATGCTCGATGAGCAGGATGGTAAAATCCCGGGAAAGATCCTTGATCAGGTCCATAGTCAGAGAGGCCTCAGCCGGGGACATACCGCTGGTCGGCTCATCCAAAAGGAGGAGTTCCGGGCCGGTGGCCAAAGTCATGCCGATCTCGAGATGGCGCTGATCGCCGTGGCTGAGCTGACCGGCCGGCATTCCCTGCCACTGGTCGAGGCCGATCCGTTTCAGGATCTCCCCGGTCCGTCTTTTTACCTCATCCATCTTTTGAAATCGGGTAAAAAGGTTCATCCTTTTCGGGGACCGGGTTTGAACGGCCAGAAAGATGTTTTCCCAGACCGTGAGTCTCTGGTAGATATTAGTGATCTGAAAAGAGCGGGCCAGACCGGCCAGGGTAATTTCATGCTCTTTCATCCGGGAGATGTCGCGTTCCTTGAAGAGGATGGTGCCCGAACTGACCGGAAAACGTCCGGAGATGACATTAAAAAGGGTGGTTTTGCCGGCCCCGTTCGGTCCGATGACGCTGGTAATCTTACCGACTTCGACAGCCAGATCGATCTGAGAGAGGACCTGCAGGGCCCCGAAGCTTTTTCCAACCCCCTGCAATTCAAGGATGGCCATGGTCTCTTCCTTTTCTCAGCCGCTCCCCGATCCGGCGGCCGATGGCCATGACCCCGCCGGGGCTGAATAAGATGACGGCGGCAAAAATAGCGCCCAGGATCATCATCCAGGATTCGGCTAACCAACTGGAAAGGATATCCCCTAAAATGATTACCAGGCCGGATCCGATCATCGGCCCGATCAGCGTACCCATGCCGCCCAGAAGGGCCATCATGATGATCTCCCCCGAGATGGCCGGGTGATAGAGATTGGGAGAAACAAAAGAGTTGAAGGCCGCTAAAAGGGCACCGGCCAGGCCTCCGTAAATGCCCGACACTACAAATACCCGCAGGATGGTCTTCCGGGTATCGTAGCCCAGGAACTTGGTCCGTTCCTCGTTTTCCCTGACCCCGACCATGACCCTTCCAAAGGCACTCCGGGTGATTAACCGGGCCAATAGATAGCCGGCAATAAGGCAGACCAGGGTAAAATAATAAAAGGAATTTTCCCCGGAAAGATTCAACCCGGGGAAGATGATGGGCTTGGGAACACCCGAAAGGCCGTTGGAAGCACCGACGAATTCCAGGGTGTTGGCGGTAACAAAAAAGAACTGGGAAAAGGCAAAGGTCAGAAAGACGAAATAAATTTCCCGGGTGCGGATCGATAAATATCCGATGATATAGGCGACGACGGCGCTGGCTAAGACGGTGAGCAAAAGGGGGGGCCAGAACCAGGGAGTCCAATGTTTGAGAATCATGCCGGTCAGATAAGCCCCGGTGCCGAAAAACAGGGCGTGGCCATAAGAAATCATTCCAGTATACCCGGCCAGCAGGTCAAAGCCGACCACGATCAGGGCATAAATAAAGATCCGGGTGAGCAGGGAGACATAGAAACTGCTGTAGAGGATATTGGCGCCCAGGGGAAAGGCCGTCAAAACGGCTAAAACGATAAAGAACGTTAAGCGGCCTTTCACTTTAATCCTCCTTAATAAGGCCTTCCGGGCGGAAGAGGAGGACAACAACCATCAACACCCAGACTGAAAATTTGGCAGCTCCGGTAAAAAATTGAGCCCCGAAGGCATCGGTGATACCCAGAAGGAGTGAGCCGACCACGGCCCCGCGAAAAGAGCCCATTCCGCCGATAACGACCACCAGAAGGGCGCTGGTCAGGAGTTCAAAGTCCATCTCCGGGTTGATGGCCCGCATGGACCCGATGATCACCCCGGCCAGGGCGGCCAGGCCGGCCCCGATGGCAAAAACGATGGTGAAGACCCGGTAAATATTGATCCCGAAGGCATTGACCGTCTCCAGGTCGTGCATACCGGCCCGGATGACAATACCCCATTTGGTCCGGCTGATGGTGATCCAGAGAACCACGGCAATGGCGGCGCTGAACAAGAGGACAAACAGACGGAAACGGGGGTAATCCACACCCCAAAAATGAAAGTAGCCCTTAAAATAAACAGGGAGGGTGATGGCAAGCTGATCTCCTCCCCAGAAAAGGAGCACGGCATTGGCGATGATCATGGCCAGACCAACGGTCAACAAAAGCTGGTATAAAGGGTTTAACCCATAGAGGGGCCGAATAGTAAAGGACTCCATGAGAATCCCTATGCCGGCCACGATCAGCGGTGCCAGGATCATGGCCAGCCAAAAGTTTCCTGTAACCTGGACCAGGGTATAGCCGAAATAGGCCCCTAACATGCACAATCCCCCATGGGCAAAGTTGAGCACTCCCATGACCCCGAAGGTCAGGGACAGCCCGCTGGCAATGAGGATCAGGGCGCTGCCGATGGTGACTCCGTAAAGGAGGTTTGTTAGTATCAGTGAAAGATCCAAGATCGTCAGGGTCCTCTTCCAATTTCGGATTTCGGATTGCCGAATTAACACTCCAGCGACACTTTTCTCGTCATTCCCGAATTTTTTTATCGGGAATCCAGGTTTTTCCAGAAAATGAGAAATCAAAACCCCTGGATTCCGCTCCCCGATTAAGACATTCGAGGACAAGCTTAAAACATGCCGGAATGACGAACAAGGAGACACATTAGAAAAAAAGTCGCTGTATTAAAAAACCGGTAATAATTTAGCCCTTGGTATTAAATTGGTATTAAAAGGGTTGGGCTGATGGCTGATCGCTGATCGCTTCCTTTACTTCGCCATCTTGCACTCACCGCCCGGGGCATCAGAACCCGAATAAGGTGTACCGAAGTTTCCCACGCTGGCGGCTGTTTTAAGGAAAAACTTCCCGTCTTTTTTCTGGACCTGGAAGAGATAAATAGGGACATTGGCCACATGGTTGGGATCCATTTTGATGTGTCCACGGGGGCTTCTGTAATCCACCTTTTCAATGCCATTGATGATTTTATCCGTATCTTCCGGATTGCCGCCGGCCGCCTCCAGGCCTTTGACCATCATTGTCCCTACTTCGTAACCAAGAATCACGCTCTCATCCGCCATTTCACCGGGAAACATCTTGGCATAAGCGGCCTTAAAGGCATCATTTTCTTTGTTTTCTAACCAATGGCTGTAATGAAAGACATGGTAATTGCCGATGGCGGCATCGCCCATGGCCGGCAGCAAAGCCGGACCGAATCCTCCCAATCCGACGATGATCGGAATTTTTTCTTTTTGGAGTCCGAATTCGGCATATTGTTTGGTGAAATTAACCAGATCATTCCCACCGATGAAACCGAAGATACCATCCGGCTTGGGATTGGCACTTTTGATTTTTGCCAGGTAGGGGGCATACTCTGTTGTCCCCAGGGGGGCGAAGAAAGACCCCACTACCTGACCGCCCTTTTTCTCAAAGGGTTCCTTGAAGAATTTCGTAACCTCATGGCCGGTGGAATAATCGGCTCCGATGAGGTAGACCTTTTTCCCCAGGGTCTTCAGAAACCAGTCGGCAGCCGGATAGCTCTGGTTCCAGGGGGTATGGCCGCAGAGGAAGGTGTAGTGGCTGCAGGCTTCGCCGCAGAGCTTGATATTGGCCCCGTAGGCCAGAAGCATGAGTTTCTTTTTCGGCTTGAGCATCTCACTGACGGCCAGGGATTCATGGCCGGCAATGGGCCCTAATAACAGATGGACCTTTTCTTTCTCGAAAAGCTTCTGTGCCTTTTCAATGGCCACATTGGGTTTCCCCTGGGTATCTTCAACAAAGAACTTGACCTGGTCCTTGAATTTGGACTGGGCAAAGGCCAACCGGGCTCCATTCTCCACCCTTTTCCCGACTATGGCATAGACCCCTGAATAAGTAAGGGTCATGCCCACCCGGATCTCTGGATTGGCGGCCAGGGCCGGGAAAAATGGACCTGACAGGGCGGTGACCGCCGCTGCGGCGGCTGTTCCTTTTATAAATTCCCTGCGATTGATGCCCAATTCTGCACTTTCTGGATTTTTTTTCATAGAGCCCCCCTTTTTTTAATGAAGTTTCAGGTTGCAAGTTTCAAGCTGCAAGTGGAATATTATAAAAAACATCCTCATTATTATGGCCGTGGTGCTTCCCCGAAGTGTGGGTGTTTTGAATTATCGCGCCCGAACCTTATCGAGGATTGTTGTAAAATCCCCCGCCTTGTGAAATCCAATTACCCTGGTCTCCGGGATTTCTTTTCCCGCTTGATCAAAAAACAGGACCGCCGGCGGTCCGAAGAGGCCGAATTTTTTTAAAAAGGCGATAGACGCTTCGTTGCTTTGGGTCACGTCGGCTTTCAGGAGCTTCAGGCCTTTTACTTTTTCAATGACTTGAGGATCTCTGAAAGTAGAATACTCCATTTCTTTGCAAGCCGTGCACCAGTCGGCTGAAACGTCAAGCATGATCATTTGTCCGCGACTCTTCTTTAAATAAACGTCTAACTGATTCAGATCGGTTATTCGTTCAAAAGACAGGCCGGCGGCCGGGGAGGCCGGGTTTTTTTGATCGGAGACCGGCGCTGATTGGTGACCGATTCCGGAGAGCGGTTGAAGCAGGTCCCGCCCGCCCATCATGGCGCCGATCAGCAAGGCTGCCCCCAGGATCAGGGCGATGATACCGACCCCTTTTTGGAACTTGATGAACCCATTGGACGGCCGGGGAAGAGGGTCCAGAGCGGAAAGATAAATGGAACAGATGATCAGCAAAGCCCCCCAAAGAAACATTGGGAGGGTTTCGGGAAGGACCGGAGAAACCAGCCACAAGGCCACGGCTATGAGGAGGACCCCGAAAAAGGCCTTCACGGCATTCATCCAGGTCCCGGCCCTGGGCAATAAGGCCCCGGCCGAGGTGCCGATAATCAACAGGGGGACACCCATACCCAGGGACAATGAAAATAAGGCCGAGCCACCCAGCCAGACACTATTGGTCTGACCGATATAAAGCAAGGCCCCGGCTAAGGGAGCGGTAATGCAGGGGCCGATAATAATAGCTGAAAGCAAGCCCATAAGGAAGACCCCGGTACAAGTCCCGGCCGTGCAACGGTTGGATGCGGCTGAAAATTTGCTTTGAATAAAACTGGGGACCTGCAGTTCATAGAAGCCGAACATCGAAAAGGCCAGAAAGATAAAAACCAGGGCAAAGGCGCTCAGAACCCAGGGATTTTGAAGGGCCACCGCAATCAACCGGCCGGAGAAGCCGGCGGCAACACCGGCCGCCGAATAGGTCAAGGCCATGCCCATCACATAAGTGAGCGAAAGGGAAAAGGCCCGCTTTTTGGTCAGGTCTTTGCCTTGAGCGACAATGATCCCGGATATAATCGGGATCATGGGAAAAACACAAGGGGTTAAAGAAAGCAAAAGACCAAACCCGAAGAAGCTTAAAATGATCCAGAAAAAGTTACCGGTCCCGAACAGCCGGGCGATTTCGGATGTCTCCGTAACCACTCCGGCACCCGGTAATGGCGGGTTGATACCCCGCCCGTTAGAGGAGGCTGAAGGAAGGGGGGCCAGGGCCAACCGGACCTTTTGGGTCTTTGGCGGATAACAAAGGCCGGCATCCGAACACCCCTGGTAGGTTATGGCCAGGGTTATCGGCTCCCCGGCTGAAGTAACCGGGATCATGGGGATCATAATGGCCGATTCGCCGCGAAAAATTTCGGTCCGTCCAAAGGCCGGGTCTTCTTTGACCTGACCGGCCGGGAATTGGGGGGGGCCAAGCTTTATTTGGGACGGTTCAATGGCAAATTTCATTTTATCCCGGTAAAGATAGTGTCCCGGGGCTATCTGAAAACGGACTTCAATAAGATCTGGTTTTAATGCCCTGGCTTGAAGGGAAAAGGCCTGCTCGGGCTTCAGGGGCTGGGCTGAGGCAACAAAAAGGGGTAGCAGGAATAAAAAAGAAAAGGTTATAAAGGTTATAAAGGATAAATCCTTGAACCTTGAACCTTGAACCTTGAACCTTGAACCTTGAATCATCTTATGGCTTAAAAACGAAAATACTGACGTAAGCAAAGGCCCCCCGATAGGAGGCCGTGACCTGATCCACACCGGGGATGGTAGCGCTACCGGAGGCCGGTGCCGTGTAGGTGGAGGTAGAGACCCCGCCGCTTATAATACCTGTATTTATCGGAAAAGTAGCTCCTAATGAAGATGTAAAGGTAACCGCACCGGACGTCGAATCATTAACCGGATTCCCCTGGGCATCTTTCACCGAGGCGATCAGGGTCGTTTGACCCCCGGCGGGTATATTCGTTTGCGTAGCGGTGAGATTGACCGAATAACCGCTCCCCGACCCGAATCCGCTGGATGAAGAAGAATTGGAGGAACAGCCCGCCATCATCATTGAAGCACAGAGCATTAACCCCAAAAGAAAACATTTTATATAAGACAGTCCCGGCTCCTTCCCGTTGAACTCGAATCAGGTTGACTTTCTCGCTCGTTATTCCGGCCTCCGTCCCGGAGGGTTTCCAGGCCGGAGGGGAGGGCGAAAACCGGAATCCAGGGTCTTTTTGTCTCAAAATAATTTCTGGATTCCGGCTTTCGCCGGAATGACGTAATGCGAGTTTTGGCGACTTCTTACCTGTTCATCATAACTTAATATCCAATTTAATAATCTATCCAACTTTTTGTCAAGTTAATTTAATGAGATAAGATAAAAAAAATAAACTTTTTCATAAAAAAATTCTTGACATAAGAAATACAACCTGTTATGCAAAAGAGACGATTCGAAAAAATTTCGGATAAAGGGGGTGGTCGGCAGATTTTAGAAATAAAATAAGGAAGTTGGCAGTAGCGGTTTTTAAGGATTGGAGTGCATGTTTTTAGAAGAAGAGATTATTTTAAAAACACCAAAAAGGAGAAAAAGAGATGATGAAAAAATTAGGCTTGATTGCATTGGTCATGGGCCTGGTAACCGCTTTGGCCATGCCGGTTCTGGCCTTTAGCATCGACGGTGCCAAAGGTCAAAAGATGTATATCGGCGGCTTGATCCAGACAGATTTCGGTTACTGGAACCGGAGTAAGGAAAGGACCGGGGCCGGGGAAGATAACACCCAGTTTATCACCTCGGTAATCAACAGTTCCCGGGTCAGAGGATCTTTTGAAGTGGGTGACGTCGGCGGTTACTGGGAATTGGGTAACGGCGGTGAAGTCCAGGGTGCCACGGGCGAGGGTGTGGGTACCACCAACTACATCGAAACCCGTAAATTGTATGGATGGTATAAATTCGGCAACTGCGAAATCCGGGCTGGAAAAGACGATGGTTACTTGTACACCCTCGTGGCTTCTCCGCTCATGGGTTTGAATAACGGCTTCCATGTGGTCGGCTTCGGTTTTGGCTCGGTGTATGATTCCCGGAACCCGCAAGTCCGTTTTACCCAGAATGTCTCCAAGCAATTCGGGTATGCCGTTACCTTGCTGCAGCCTGATGTCAAGGTCGATAGCACCAGGACCTCTTATGCCACCCTGCCGACCGTCGCCGTCAAGTTGAATTTGAATTTCGGCGCCATCAGCCTCTACCCGGCCGGTTTGTATCAACAGATCAAATGGGATAAAATGCCCAGCGGATTTGATGATACTATGACGGCCTGGTATGGCGTATTACCGGTGAAAGTGGCTGTCGGTGGTTTTACCGGTATCGTTCAAGGGGGCTACGGCCAGAATATCGCCGGGCCGCTGGCTTTGGAAAGTGCTTTCCAATCCTATCGGCGGGATGCCGAGGGGAAGGTTAAGAATACCACGGGTGTGAATGCCTTTGTGGATCTGGCCTATACCTTCGGGCCGGCTACGCCTCATTTATATTTCGGCTATGATAATGCCAAGAACAGCGATGTTTATGGCAAGTTAGCCAATTCGGATGATAACAATACCCGGTTGATGTATGGTATCAGTATCCGCTACAATGTGGCTCCTGGTTTCATATTATCCCCGGAATTTACCATGTATGACTATGGTAAGGATCCCACCAAGGCCAACAAGCCTGATCTTGGCAAGGAATGGTTAGGCGGTTTGACCTTCTTGTTTGTTTTCTAAATTTTAAATCGTACCTGAAAAAAACCCCGGAGGGGCGACCCTCCGGGGTTTTTTTTTGGTCATAATCGGGTTAATTCAGGGTTAATGTATTGACAAAACCTTACCCAATTGGTAAAAGAAAAATCATGTAATTTTTTTCACCAATTATATTTTTACTAAATTTCTGGAGGCGTTATGCAAAAACGTTATTTGATGGCCCCTGGTCCGACACCGGTGGCTCCGGAGACCTTGCTGGCCATGGCCGAACCTATAATCCATCACCGATCCCCCCAATTTTCAGCTATCCTGGCCGAGGTCGAGGAAGGGCTGAAATTCATTTTCCAAACCAAAAACGAGGTCCTCATCCTGGTTGCTTCCGGGACCGGGGCCATGGAAGGGGCGGTGACTAATTTTTTGTCGGCCGGAGACAAGGCCCTGGTGATCCGGGGCGGTAAATTCGGCGAACGGTGGGAAGAAATCTGTACGGCTTACGGGGTGAAGGCCATTACCCTTGATGTGGAATGGGGCAAGTCTATTCGGCCCGAACGCATTGAGGCAGCTTTAGAAAACGATAAGGCAATCAAGGCCGTTTATATTCAGGCCCATGAAACGTCCACTGGCGTCAAGCACCCGGTGGAGGCCATCGGGGAAATAGTCCAAAAGTACCCGGGGACCATCCTGGTCGTGGATGCCATCTCGGCCCTGGGGGTCTATGATCTTAAGACCGACGATTGGCATATTGATATCCTGGTTTCCGGTTCACAGAAGGCCTTGATGCTTCCCCCGGGACTGGCCTTCGCCAGTGTCAGCGAAAAGGCCTGGGGATTGAACAAAACCGCTAGCCTGCCCCGGTTTTATT
>JACRBX010000247.1 GCA_016219225.1 Deltaproteobacteria bacterium | reverse complement strand
TCGACCTTTACGCGACTGGCAAAATTAGCCATTGGATTACTTTCAATCCCAATGCTGTGTATATTTAATTTTTTACATTCTACTAACGTTGTGCCCGTTCCACAAAAAGGGTCTAAAACAGTATCTCCCTTTTGTATTCCGAATTTTTTTATATAATCCCGAACCAGATGAGGCGGAAAAGATAAAACAAACCGATACCAATCATGCCCGGCACGGTCCTCAATTCGAAGTTTGTTATCCTCCTGTTTGAAACCATTGTCGGTATTATTATCGTCTGTGATTTCTTTAATAAAATTTTGTTGGGTCTGCTGGGCCATCTGGAGTATTTCGTTGTTTTATACAACAACTTCTCTTTAGGAATGAAGCAGAGTATAAAATAGGGAAAAGTTTTGGTCAAGGAGAAACCCCACTCCTTTGGGGGAATGAGGCTTTCAGTCATCTTTTAACCATATACGGTATCCCCTTTTTGGATAGATAAGGGTCAATAAGGCATCGATAATTCTGACAAATGGTTTACCATATCAATCCCTCAAAAGAGCAGTTGGGTGATTTCTTCATTTTTAATCTTGAGTTTCTTCATGGCTGAATTTTTTCTTTCAGGATCGCTTTGAACTTGTCATGGTATCTGAACGGGAATGTTTCGTCCAATCGGACCAGACTTGAACGGAGGAAATGGAGATTGACAAAGGTATTATTTTTCAAATACAGATAAGAAAGCAGCCGGTTGTTTTCATCATATTTTGTCTGATCAAATTTCAGGTAAACGCTCTGCCCTTTTAATTTGTCCCAAAGCCACTTCATGGCTTCCGGTTCTTTGCCGGCTTTTGATCCGATGCCGATCAACCTGACGATCGTGTCGTTACTCAGTTCCATCAGGTTAGAGGCGATCACGCGTTTCAAGCGCAAATACTGCCCTTTACCATTTCCATTTGCTTCAATTTTTGATCCGAAGGTCAACTTTCTGGGATCGATCTTCTTGTCGAATTTAACCGAATCAAGAAATATATAAGGCAGCTTTTGTATTTCCTGCTGGTAATCGACGGACACCCTTGCCGGTTTATCGATTTCTACAACGGTCTGATCAAAAATATCAGCCTGCTCAGCCCCAATTTTTTTTCTAATCACCGGTAAGAAGGACTCGTTAATCTCATATCCGATTGAGTGCCTTTGAAGATGCTTTGCCGCCAGGGAAGTCGTGCCGCTTCCCAGAAATGGGTCAAAAACCGTTTCTCCAACAAAGCTGAACATCCGGATCAATCGCCGGGGAAGTTCTTCTGGAAACATAGCCAGATGCTTATCCTGTTTCTCTCCGGGGAAATGCCAGTGCCCGGCGAAATATTCATTCCATTCTTCTACAGACAGTTGGGACTGTTCTTTCACCGCTTTGTCGACCATCGGGAGATTTCCGGGTTTTTTAAAGAGCAGGATAAATTCATAATCAATCTTAATAATTCCGTTTCGCGGATAGGGGTACGATCCCATAATCGTGGCGCCGCCAGTTGTATTGCAGGTCGTCACCTTCTGCCAGATAATGGCCCCCATATAATCGAAACCGATGGATTCACAGAATTTAATGATCTCGGTTCGAATGGGGATGACTTTGTAGCGACCGTAATAGACGGACCTGGCGAACTGATCACCGATATTGATGCAAAGGCGACAACCGCCGTGCAGGATACGGTGACATTCTTTCCAGACGAGGTTAAGATTGTTGATATATTCTTCGTAAGTATCGTGAAAACCGATCTGTTGAAGACTGTCGTAATCCTTAAGTTGCCAATAGGGCGGCGAGGTTATAATCAGATGGACGGATTCATCGGGGACTTCCGGCATCGAACGAGAATCGGCTATAAAAATCTTATGCTTATCCATTTTTTCTTTATACCCCATACAATTTATCTTTTCAATATCGAATGCAGCGTTGATCCGTAGTACAAGGAAGGTATAATCAAGCAAGTGCTATCGGTATCTAAAAGCATGCTTGGCAACTATAGAGTGGTACCCTCTCAGCCTAAGGAATATCTAAGACCGCTTTAAGGGCTTGTTCAACGGCCGCCATTTTTTTAGGGGGCATGGTCCCGACTAAATTGGCCTTTCCGGTACGGGAATCGATAAAACGCGACCGGTCCAGAGAGCGAATCTGGAAACAGAGAAAAACCGTATCTTCGGGCAAGCCGGTTTCGTTGGCGCTGACTCTTACATTGGTAGGATAGTCATGGGTGACATTAGAAGCCTTGGTTCCAACCACCACGGTAATAACCAAAGGTTGACGATTAATGGCATCAGCCGATACCACCAGAACCGGGCGATACCCTGCCTGTTCGCGTCCTTTGGTCGGCATTAACTCCACAAAATAAATTTCTCCCCGCCTAATCATCAAGGTTTAATCCGTCCTTTTCCGTCTTGAGAAACTTCTTGTTTATGCTACGGCATTCGGCAAGAATTTCAGGATCTGAGCCCATTTGATTCATTGTTTCTTCAAAGGTCCGTTTTTTGCGTCGGGCAGTATAGCTCTCAAGGGCTATGATGACCAGCCGGTTGAAATTATCCCTGATTTCGCTGGGGGCCACGGATTTTGCCTCATCCACCAATTCTTTCGGCAGAGCGATACTCCTGCGGACAAGGACAGACTTTTGTTGTGATTTCATTTAACACCTCTTTTAACACTAAAGTACACCTATTAATGGTGAAAATCAAGTAGAAAGTTAGATATGAGACTTGCCGAGGCTATCGAGTAGGTTGAAGGCGCAAAAAATCGGTGGTATGTCTATCTTTATTATACCTTGAGTTTGAAAAACTACCAAGCCTTCTGTTCCCGGACGCGTAGAAGGCTTTTCCCCCTGGTTAATGGTATAAAATATTTCCGAATCTCCGGCTTAAAAAACAAAACCCCACTCCTTATCAAGCCCTTAAAAGCAAGGGAGATTAATCAGAGGATTTTGGCAATAACATTCGGCAGTTGGTGTTCATCATTCGACGAAAAAAAAAACTTGAAAGCCGAAAATTCAAAATGGTGAAAGAAAAGGCGATCGAAGACTTCCCCTCAGGCAGCTTTCAAAGATTCTTCATTTTGGATGATAATTTTTGGATTTTCATTTTTCGGAGGGACAGGCAACCCTTGTTCTTTTAACAAGTGGACGTGTTCAATCATTCCCCATTTTGCTTTATAAAGACAATCTTCAACTGAATGCCCTATACCGGAAAAGCCCGACAAGTCAGGGGAATAGAATCCAAAATAATCAGGTTCCTTTGTTGCCTCAATTATCAATGAATAATCAAAGTCAATCATTCTAATTTCACCATCCTATTTTATTTCCGGATTCCGGCACCTTTTAATGTAGAGGTTTATAAGTTAAGAGCGATATAGTTTGTATAACATAACCGGCTAATTAGTCAAGGGAAAAATGAAAATGGGCTCAAAGCTCAATGCCCAAAGCTGAGAGAGTCTGGGGGAAATAGTTCGGAGTTCGGAGAGGGAAAAAGACAAAAAATAAGAGGAGCGTCCCTATGGGTGGCCCCGGTCAAAGCCGATCCTTTGCTTTGACCGGGGCGGATTGGAGGGGTATTATTTGCGGTTGATCGTTCCTTCCCAGGTACTGATGGTGGTTTCCTTCTTCTCCTCTTCACCAAACCAGCGCGAGGTCACACATTTTGCCTCCGTATAGAAGGCGACACCGTCGCGACCCATGATGTGCAGGTCGCCGAAAAACGAATCCTTGTGACCGGCGAAAGGGAAGTAGGAGATGGGCACGGGAATGCCCACATTCACGCCGACCATGCCGGCATGGGTCCGCCGGGCAAATTCCCGGGCGTAATGGCCGTTCTGGGTAAAGATGGCGGACCCATTGGCAAAGCGATTGGCGTTCATGATCGCCAGGCCTTCCTCGAAGTCCTGCACCCGCTTGACGCAGGTCACGGGTCCGAAAATCTCGGAGTCGCCTATGCTCATCCCCGGCTTGACGTGATCGAAGATAGTGGGACCGATAAAGTGACCGTTTTCGAATCCGGGAACGACAATGTCCCGCCCGTCAAGGACCAGTTCCGCACCCTCGGCGACCCCCTTATTGATCCACTCGATGACGGATTTCTTATGTTCGGCGGATACCACCGGTCCCAGTTCCGTATCGGGATGGTAGGCGCATCCGACCTTGCGCTGTTTGGCGAACTTGACCAGGTACCCCATGAACTCATCGGCACAGGCCTCTTCGACACAGAGAACCGGCAAGGCCATACAGCGCATCCCGGCGCATCCGAAGGTCGAATTGATAATCCCCAGGGCAGAGCGTTCCAAGGCGGCATCGCGTAAAACCAGGGCGTGGTTTTTTGCCTCACAGAGGGCCTGAACCCTTTTCCCGTGGGCCGCGGCTGTGGAGTAAACATGTAAACCCACCGAGGTGGAGCCCACATAAGAAATCCCCCGGATGTCGGGGTGCTTGAGGAGCAATCCCGCTTCATCGCGGCTGCAGGTCACGATGTTCACCACTCCGGGCGGCAACCCGGCTTCAATGAGCAACTCCAGAACACGCCCCATAGAGGTCTGGGGCGTCAAACTGGCCGCCTTCAGGACAAAGGTGTTGCCCAGGGTGATGCACAGCGGAATCATCCAGCCGAAGGGAATCATGGCGGGAAAATTGAAGGGTACGATCCCGGCAAAAACACCCACCGGTTCGCGGTACATGACGGTATCGTGGCCGGTGGAAACGTTCATCAGGGCGTCCCCCTGCATGAGCACCGGAGCGGCGCAGGCCAGCTCCACCACCTCGATACTTTTGAGGATATCCCCCCGAGCTTCATCCAGGTTTTTGCCCAGTTCCATGGAAACCGAGAGGGTCAACTCTTCCAGATGGGCATCGAGAAGCTCACGGAAGCGGAACATCAGGGCGATCCTCTGTTGTACGGGCTTGCTCGACCATCCCGGAAAGGCCGCTTTAGCCGCCGCTACGGCACTTTCCACTTCTCCAACGGTGCAACAGGGGGCCTCGGCCATAATCTCCCCGGTGCTGGAATTCGTCACCGGCATATATTTGGCGGTTTCTGATTCCCTCCACTCGTTATTGACACAATACTTTAAACGTTTGACGGCCATACCTTATCCTCCTCTACTTGATCTGTTGTTACTAATTACGCATAAGCCGAACGATGCAGCTCAATAATTTCTTCTTTGGATGACATCCGGATCTGATCAATGATCCGATCGTAAATTTTGGATGTGTTTAGGGCAGTTTGAAACAACGGTTTTTCCTGAGAAGTTTTTCGGATCGGCCTGTATCTTCCTGGATTAACAGGCCATTGATACTATTAAGTAAACCATTTAAACAAATCAAAATTCTTTGTCAAGTAAAATATTATAATATTATATTTTTTATAACTTTTAGTTGATTTGAGTCTGCGCTTAAGCTTGTTATCTGCTCCTTTTAATCAAATGTAAAACGGGGTGATTCTCCAGATCCGCCTCCATAAGCTGGTGGGGTTTTTCATGGAATGCAAAGACCGTTCCGATGGCCTTCCAGCCAAGGCGGGAGAAGAAAGGCACGTTTTCTTTTTGGATGTGGGCGGTGAATCGCCGGCAACCTTGCTTTTTGACATAGCCAACCGCTTCCCGGACCAGGAGTTCCCCGGCACCGGAATGGCGATGTTCCCTCTTTATGGCCAGCCGGCCGCCGATCCAGTGGCCTTTATTCTCATTCGGAAAGACCCGGACCGTACCGATGATCCGGCCTTCCAGTTCGGCCACCAGGTGGGTGCTCCGGTCATCGTTTTGATCAGCGTCGGTTTGCTCAAAAAGCCCCTGCTCCTTAACAAAGACCTGGTTGCGGATCTGAAGGGCCTGATCCAATTCTTCCTGGCCCCTGGCCGGATGACAAATCAAAGGGTCGATGGGCTGTTCAAAAAATCCCATGGCCGAGCAGGCCCCGCAGCGCACGCAACCGGCCTTTTGCAGGTCCATGGTCAGCCCTTTTCTTTTTAGAATTTCAGATACGGCCTCATAGATGCGGACCATTTTTTGGGGGTCAGGAGGCCGGACGGTTTCCATCATCGATCCGGGGATGGGCCGGAAAGGGACGATAAAGGGAAAGACCCCTAAGTCGGCCAGAAATTCGGAACCCGAAATCACCGAGCCTTCCCCCTCCCCCAGCCCGACGATCAAAAAACTGCTCACCTGATTAGGACCGAAAAGCTCCATGGCCTTTTTCCAGGCCTGCACATATCGCCCCAAGCCGATCCCGGCTTTGAACGGGGCCACCCTGGCGAGGACATCGAAATCAAAACTCTCGATGTGGAGACCCACCGAATCCACACCGGCCTCTTTGAGTCGGTCAAGCCCTTCCAGGTCCGACGGCGGCAGAACCTGGGCCTGGATGGGCAATCCGCTGCTTTTCTTGACGGCTGTGGCACAGCGGGCCAGATGGTCTATTTCTTCCCCGGCCTGAATTGCCCGGCCGGTAGTCAGGACCACCTGCCGGACCGAGTCCAGTTCCCTGGCATTTTGGGCCACCTCGGCCAATTGTTCGGGGGTTTTTCTGGGAATGGTTTGATGATTCTTTAAAGACAATTCAATGCCGCAAAAACGGCAGGGTTGTGCCTCTCTCCAGTTAACACAGGTTTGCAGGATGGTCGTGGCCAGACAGTCCCGACCATGAAGCAGGGCGATCCTGGAATAGGGAATATTTTCCGAGGTTTCCCAATCATAAAAACCCGGCCTTTTTATCAGGTCTACCGGACCTATGGATTGATCTCCCTTGAATAATAAAACCTGCCCCCCCTCTTCTTTTAAGCAAAAGGGCGAATCGGCCACATAGGGACCGCTATAAGGGACACAGACCGCTTTCCCGTTTAAAAGAATACTTCCACCCTCGGCCGGTCCCGCACCGCCGGACCTGTTGAGGACAGGGCCTTCATAGCGAAGGCCGAGGCTTTGGAGTTCGGTTACGATTTGCCTAAACATATAAACACAAATTAAAAATCTTATTCTGACAGGATTAACAGGATTAACATGTTTTTTCTCAGGCTCTTGAGGACCCTGAGAAACTACGATCCTTCCCACGGGAATCAGGTCTTCTTTCGGCAGAACCATTGGATTTGGCCCTTTCTTTTCTGCATGTATGATACTTCAGAAAGGCGGAAAGAGACAAAAATCCAGGTAATCCGGTAAATCCTGTCGAAAAAAAAGCTTACAGGTGCAACTTCAGGGCTACTTCAGCCACCCGTTTCCCCAGGTTTCTGGCCGTAGTGAGACCAAAGGCATCATGGCCGACCCCTTCAGGGTGCCCGCTCCAGACCGTTCCACCGAAATGAGCGGTGGGCCGGCCGTCACTGACGATAACCATGTCCTGGACCAACATGGAAGCCTGAACGGCCTGAATGGTAAGATCCTGCCCGCCATTGCGGACCCCGCCCACGGCGATGACCCCGCCCACTTTATTGTGCAGGAGAAAGCCGTTTCTGCGTAAGGGGACACAACGATCCAGAAAGGCCTTACATTGGGAAGTCATGGTTCCCAGATAGACCGGTGTGGCCACAATCAGACCGATCACGTCGGGATCGGCCAAGCCGGTTACGATGGGCCCGAAATCATCCTCCTGACTGCATTTCAATCCCTTGGCGCATTGGCCGCAGGCCAGGCATCCTCCAAATTTTAAGTCGGCCAATTCCCAAAGGGCGGTGTCCATTTCAGGCCATGTTTCTTTGACCGCCTGTAAACATTGATCCAGGGCATAAAAGGTCGTTTTTCCTTTTCGCGGGCTGCAGCTTACACCGATAATTTTCATCGTTCTTCCTTTCATTTTTTAGACAGGATTAACAGGATCTTAGAGATTTTTTTTCAGCCTTCCCGGAAGAAAGGCTGAAAAGCCCTAATCATTATCCTGTAAATCCTGTCAAAACAATTTTTGCTTTTTTAACTCCTGCAAGATGGTCCGCCGCAGGGTATTGAATTCCGGATCGGTCCGGTCTCTGGGGCGGGGGCTTTCCACCTGTAAAACCCGTTCAATGCGGGCCGGCCGGCGGGATAGGATGATAATCTGGTCGCTCAGGAAAACGGCCTCTTCCACGTTGTGGGTCACAAAGACCACCGTGTCTCCCCTCTTTTGCCAGACCGAAAGCAGGAATTCCTGCAGATCGTTGCGGGTTTGACTGTCCAGTGAGGCAAAAGGTTCATCCATCAACACCACCCGGGGGTTCATGATCAGGGTCCGGGCAATGGCCACCCGTTGCTGCATGCCGCCCGAGAGTTCCCGGGGATAGTGATCTTCGAACCCCTGGAGGCCGAAGGCCCTGATGTATTCTCCGGCCGACCGCTCCCGTTCGCTTTTATCCACCCCTTTTATTTCCAGGCCCATTTGAATATTTGCCGCAGTGGTCCGCCAGGGGAAAAGGGCATATTCCTGAAAGACCAGGCCGATCTGTTCCGTCACCTCCTGCACCTCCCGGCCGTTTAAAAACACCCGGCCACGGGAGGCCTTTTCCAGACCGGCAATAATCCGAAGAAGCGTGGTCTTGCCGCAGCCGCTGGAGCCGACGATCGAGACGAACTGCCCGGCCTCAATGGAACAATTGATGTTATCGAGAACGGGAATCCATTCCCCCGGATTTTTCCCGGGAAAAGTTTTTCCAAGATCGGCCAATTTTAAAACCAAAGAAGTACCCCTGCCTCGAATGAGCCGAAAAAATGATTAATAAAATCGTATTTGTTTAGCTTTTGAAAGCCTGTTTTCACCGCAAAGCCGCAAAGAACGCGAAGGGAGAATAATTTTTCTTTTCTGTTGAGAGGACAGAAAAGAAAAAAGCTTTCGCCGAACCTGGCACAAGTAAATTAGCCGGAGGCCCTCCGGGGCGTAGTCCCCTCCGGGACGGAGTCCAGAGCTGTTTTGTACAATCCCGCCTCTCACGGGATTGTACAAAAATGATTCTCTCTGCGTTCTTTGGGGCTTTGCGGTGAACAAAGATTCCTGTTAATCCTGTCCAAGAAATAAATTTATCGCCAACGGACGATCCGGGCTTCTACCATCCTCAGCCCCATATCGATCAAAAGGCCGATCATTCCGATGACCAGCATGCCGGCGATGATTTCATCGGGCCGTTGAATATCCCGGGCGGTCATGATCATATATCCCAGGCCATAGCCCTCCCGGACCCCGGTAAATTCAGCGGCCACCAGGGTCATCCAGCCGATGCCCACTCCGATCCTCAAGCCGACGAAGATGGAAGGGACGGAACCGGGCAGCAGGACCTTGGTAAAGATATCCTTATCCCTGGCCTGGAGGGTCCGGGCGGCCTCGATCAAGGTGGGATTGATGGAGACCACCCCGGAAATGGTATTGAGCAGGATCGGGAAAAAGGCCCCTAAAAAAATGATAAAGGCCGCTGACTGGATGCCGATACCGAACCATAAGATGGCGATGGGGATCCAGGCCAGGGGCGGGATAGGCCGGATCATTTCCAAGAGAGGGCTGATGATCATTTTTAAGCGCCTTGACCAGCCCAGCAATAGGCCCAGAGGAACAGCCAGGGCTGCGGCGATGACAAAGCCCAGTCCCACGCGGTAAAGACTGAAAAGGAGGTGGTAAGGCAAAAGGTGTCCAGGAGGCATACCCGTGGAAACCAGTTCATACAGTCCGGCCAGCACCTGGACCGGGGACGGAAGTTTATAATCGGGAATAATACCCAGAAAAGAGAGGCCCTGCCAGATCAGGACCAATAAGAGGGGTGGTAGGACCCGTTCCCGGTTCATCTTTTCAGCACATCACTCAGGATCTGAAGATGGATAAACTGGGCGGTAAAGGCCTGGACATCCTCCACCCGGATATACTTCCACTGGTTCAGAAAATGGAGATATTCCTTTTCGGCTTCGACATTCAGTAAATAGGTATATTTTACATTTTTCATGGCCAGGGAGACGGTCTTCTCATCCATGCCGGTGTATTTTATCCCGATCTGCCGGGCCTCCCCGGGGTTTTGATTGATAAAATCCGTGGCCCGCACATGGGCTCTAACCATCTTTTTGGCCTCCTCCGCCCGGCTTTCCAAAAACCTGGCATCGGCCGCCAGGACGCAGCAGGGATGGTCCTTCCAGATGGCCTGGGAGGCCATTAAGACCCGGCCGACTTCCATAGTGACGGCCCTGGCCGGAAAAGGTTCCCAGGCGATAAAGCCGTCTATATCCCCGCCCCGTAAGGCCCCAATCATTTCCGGGGGTTTGATCACCATGATGTGGGTTTGCTGCGGCGTTAAGTTTATTTGGGTCAGGGCCTTGCGGAGAAGAAAGTCCTGGACCGTGGCATGGCCGGGCACGGCCACGGTTTTGCCTTTCAGGTCCGTCATGGCCTGTAGTTTGGAGTCCTTCTTGACCACCAGGGCCGAACCCTCGCCGTTGACCTGGGCCAAAACCACCACCCTGGCCGCTTTGTTGGCCACGGCCGTGGTGGCCGGGGCCATCCCCACATAGCCCACATCCAGGGCCCCGGCGGCAAAGGCGCTCATCAATTCCGGTCCGGCCTTGAAAATACCGGCCACTTTTACGTCCAGTCCTTCCTGGGCATAAAAATCTTTTTCCAAAGCCACCCAGCAGGCCAATTGGTGGATATCGTTTTGGAGATAAGCGATGCGGATGGGACTCTTATCAGCGCCTTGCGATGGGCCATAGGTCAACAGCATCACCAGCAAAACCCCCAGGCTGACGGCGGATAATTTCAGTTTCATGATAAATAAATCTCCTCTTCCAAGGTTTGCCCCTGATGATCGGCCATTGATCCGTAAATTGAATTAACGGATGATCTTTCCGGCCCAAAGATCTTCCAAAAAAATTTTCCAGGGAAGGATTTCTATCTGGCTCGAAACTAATCGAGGTTTTGGGTCACAACTGACCAATATGCGACGCTTTGTTTTATATTCCTCACCAAAGGCAATCAGCCCTTTTAGATGGTTGGAATGGGCGAAAGGTGTTCCCTTTACTTCCAAGGCAACTTGGCAGTCGCCGAGGACAAAATCAACTTCTAATTGAGAGGCGGTCCGCCAATAGCTGATCGGGTAAAGCAACCCCGAGTATCGGGAGTGCGCGGATAATTCCATAAAAAGAAAGTGCTTAAAGGCCCTTCCAAAGAGTTCCGATCCCGGCTCGACTTGTCCACGTCTAGTCAGGGATCCGACCACACCGACATCGAATAAATAAAACCGGGGAGTCAAGATAACCCGGCGTTTGGGCCTTTTTTGAAAGGCAGGCACAAATCTTCCGATTAAGGTGTCTTCCAAAATTTGATAGTACGTCTTTACCGTTGGCAAACTGACCCCGCATTCCCGGGCGATATTAGTGAACTGGGTGATTTCCCCATTGGCTAAAGCCGCCATTTCCAAAAATCGGCTGAATCCTGGGATATTCCGGGTCACTGCCTCGGCGGTAATCTCTTCTTTCAGGTAATCTCCCACGTAGGCTTCGAGGCGTTGACGCGCCATATCGCTTGCGTAATGAGGAGGAAGCAGACCGTGATTCAGGGCCGTCATTAAGGAAAATTCGGGAATCTCGGGGAAAACCAAGGGAAAGAGTTCATAACGGACCGCCCTGCCCCCTAGAAGATTCCCATGGCCCCTTTTTAATTTCCGGGCGCTTGATCCGCAGAGAATGAATCTAATTCCCTTGTTCTCAATCAGCCAATGAATTTCGTCCAAGAGATCGGGAATCTTTTGAACTTCATCCAAAATGATGAGGCGGTCCTTTAATTCTCCACGTTTTAACAGGGACAGACATTCTTCACGGAGCAGGGAAGGTTGATGCAACAAGCGTCGATACTCCTCGGAAAGAAGCAAATCATATCGCTTTGAGTCGGGAAACCTTTCCCTGAGCAGAGTGCTTTTCCCTGTTTGGCGGGGACCCCATAAAAAACAACTGGTTTTTGATGCCAGAGATAAATGGGCTATTCTTTTAATCATGATTATTTAAATATATGTTTTAGTTTATCATGTCAAACAAAATAAAACAGAGACGAAGTTTACTCCTCGGAGAAAAAACTTTTGAAGTCCTTAGCCGGTTTTTATCAGAAGCGATTCTTCCACCAGATAACTCAAGTCCCGCATGGTGAGCGGCGATTCCAGGGCCTTGATGCCGACCTGCAAGCCGGCATAACAGAAAGGACAGGCCGAGACCAGTTCTTCGGCCCCGGTGGCTTCGGCCTCCTTAACCCGCCTTTGGGCCATCTTGTTCTGGATATCCGGATAGCCGGCCTTGAGCCCCCCCCCGGCCCCGCAACAGCGGGAATATTTCCGGCTCCGGGGCATCTCGATCAAATCCAGAC
>JACRBX010000246.1 GCA_016219225.1 Deltaproteobacteria bacterium | reverse complement strand
CACTTTCCTGATTTCAGGGACCATAGGGACCCTGGTGGGGGCCCGCTTGGCCGACCGCTGGGGACACAAAAATTTTCTTACCCTGACCATGTTTCTGATGATCCCCCTCCTCATCCTCTTTCTTAAAATTCAAGGCTGGGGTACCTTCGTTATCCTGGCCTTGTCCGGCTTTGTCCTGATCGCCAGCTTTTCGGTTACGGTGGTCATGGCCCAGGATCTTCTGCCGGGAAAGCTGGGGATGGCCTCTGGTTTGATGGTCGGCTTTGCCATCGGGACCGGGGGATTAGGGGTGACGCTCTTGGGCTTGGTCGCAGATTTTTGGGGGGTCCCGGCCGCCCTGCAGACCTTGGCAGTCATACCCCTTATTGGATTCTTACTCTGCCTGCTTTTACCCACCGCCGCTTTTCATTCTCAGCGCCCAACGCCGGGATAATCCCGGCCAAAGCGACTAGGCGCCTAAAAATCAAGACCGGATCTGATTTTTATGGTATAGGGAATAAATGGAAAGAAAAATGATAAAAAAATTACTCCCCCAAAGTATAAGATCCCGGATACTGTTCACCCTGATCGCCCTGATCCTGACCACCCTCGCGGGGGGGATGGCAACGGTCTGGTACGCCGAATCCATCGGTTCCCTTTTCAACACCGTCATTGACCGGGATATCGTTTCCTTCGAAAACGCTGAGGAATTGGAAACCGCTCTGGCTATGCAGAAAGGGTTTACTACCTATTTTTTTCAGGATGGCAACCCGGACTGGCTGAAGCAGTTGGACCAATACCAGAGGATTTTTGAAGAAAAGCTTAAAAAGACCCGGGAATATGCCCGAACAGAAGCTATCTGGGGAATTTTGAATAAAATCGAATCGGAATACCTCCAATATAAAAACGCTCGCCAGGAAGTCATCCATCTTTTTCAAACAGGGCAGAAGAAATACGGGATTATCCTTCAACAAAAAAACCGGGGCCGTTTTTTAATCATCCACGATCTCTGCGAGCAATACAAGGAAATCCACCGGAAAAATATCGCTCAAGCCCGGGAAAAAGGCCAATTAAGGACCCGATACATCAATGCAGCGGCCTTGATCGCCATCCAGATTGTAATCATGACCGGGGCCCTTCTGGCGTATGTTCTTTTTAAGCAGATCCTGGGACCCATTCGCCAACTGACCCTTGAAACCGGACCGGGTGGCCATCAAATCCCGATATCGAATGAGGTCAGTGTTCTCAGTAATCAGGTACACAGTCTGATCGAAGATGTCGACCAGACACAGAACCAACTGGCCCGCAGCCAGGAGCACCTGGTCCAATCCGAAAAATGGGCGATGACCGGAAAGCTGGCGGCCGGTGTTGCCCATAGTATTCGGAATCCTTTGACCTCGGTCAAGATTCGCCTTTTTTCCATGGGCCGGGCCGTAGAGTTGTCCCCTACCATGAAAGAAGATCTTGAGGTGATTTCAGAGGAGATCGATCATATAGAATCCATTGTCCGGAGTTTTCTTGAATTTTCCCGGCCCCCCAAGCTGACGATGCAAAAAGTCAGCCCTTCCGATGTGGTCGATATGGCCCTCAGGCTCCTCCAGCATCGGCTGGAATCCCATGGGGTCAAGGTTGAACTGGTCCGGGAGAAGCCCTTGCCCGAAATCTGGGCCGATCCGGACCAGTTAAAGGAAGTCCTGGTCAATTTACTGGTTAACGCCTCGGAGATGATTGTGCATGGCGGGCTGATCCGGATTCTGGAAAAAGAAGAGGACGGAGGACCTGCCGGACGTTTATTGGTCCTGTACGTAACGGATAATGGTCCGGGAATACCGCAGTCGATTCAGGAAAATATTTTTCAACCTTTTTTCAGTACCAAGGAAGAAGGGACGGGCCTGGGCTTAAGTATCGCCTCCCGGATCGTAGAAAAACATAAGGGGACCCTGACCCTCCGGTCTCAAGAGGGGGAGGGGGCTACATTTATAATTTCCCTGCCTTATAGTGAAAATAGTTCGGAGTTCGTGGTGAAGAGTGAAGAAAAACCTTTAGTGGTTAAAGGGTTGACCTGAACGTGACAGCCTAAGGAAAAAATTCTATGGGTGTAATTCTGATTATTGATGACGATTATCAAATCAGGCAGAGCTTCGAAAAATTGTTGACCGAGGAGGGTCATGAAGTATTAACCGCCTCCAGCGGTGAAACCGGTTTATCCGTACTCCGCTCGGTTCTCCCGGACCTGGTTATGTTGGATGTGCGCCTGCCGGGAATGAGTGGAATCGAGACCTTTCTGGCTTTACGGGAGATTGAACCGAAGCTCCCGGTAATTATTATGACCGCTTTTGGAACCACCGAGACGGCGATCGAGGCCACCAAGTTAGGGGCCTTTGATTATGTGCTCAAGCCCTTTGATATTCCGGATCTCCTAAAACTCATCAATCAAGCCCTGGAGGCCAGTCGTTTCATGCGTTCCCAGGTGGACATCGATATCCTGCCGAAAACGGCGTCCCATGAAGTCATTGTCGGCCAGAGCAAACCGATGCAGGAGATTTATAAGGCCATTGGCCGGGTGGCCCCCACCGAGGCCACGGTTCTGATTCGCGGCGAATCCGGGACGGGCAAAGAATTGGTGGCCCGGGCCGTTTATCAACACAGCCTGCGGGTTAATAAACCTTTTCTGGTCATCAATTGTGTGGCCATCCCGGAAACGCTGCTGGAAAGCGAGTTATTCGGCTATGAGAAAGGGGCCTTTACCGGAGCGGTCAGCCGGCGGATTGGAAGGATTGAACAGGCCCATGGAGGGACTATTTTCCTCGATGAGATAGGCGATATGCCCTTTAGTATCCAGGCCAAAATATTACGCCTGCTTCAGGAAAAGAGCATTGAGCGCTTAGGCGGTCGGGAGCCCATCCCCGTGGATGTGCGGATCATCGCCGCCACCAACCGGGATCTGGAGGCCGGGCTGGCTGAGGGAAGGTTCCGGGAGGATCTTTATTACCGTTTGAAAGTCGTGACCATCCAGCTTCCGCCTTTGCGGGAACGCCTTCAGGATATCCCCCGACTGACCGATTATTTTTTGGACCGCTTCGCCCGGGAGATGGACATCGATAACCCGGGAATGTCCGAGGAATCCAAAACACTACTGAAAAACTATCACTGGCCCGGCAACGTCCGTGAATTGGCCAATACCATACAAAAAGCCCTGATTTTCAGCCGGGGCTACCCCATCCGTCCGGAGGATGTTTCCCAGGCAATCGGAGAATCGATGGTCCGGGAGCAGGAGCCGACGGTCAACGGGTCCATAAGACAATGGGCTCATAAAGCCTTGATGAATGAAAGGGGAGAAGACCGGTTTGATGTCTTGATAGACCGGGTTGCCGAAGCCCTTATCAGCGAAGCCCTGGACATCACCAATGGCAATCGAAGCCGGGCGGCCAAATTGCTCGGCCTTTCCCGTCCCACCCTGCAATCCAAAATCGAAAAGTATCGGATTAAACTGGAGACCTCGGTAAGAAATGAGGGATAAAACAAAAAAGGGGAGGCTAACCTCCCCTTTTCAAGAACACTTTATCAACAGATTACTGTAACAATTTAAGTTAGAATATAAACTGGAACTCCACACCACCCAACCATTCCTTGCCAAGATCGGGTTTGGCGGCATTGTTCGGCCTCTTGCCGTAATCATACATCGTGAATTCCGGAACCACATAGAAACTATCGGCTACTTTGTAGTTGATGCCTATGCCCACCATGGTTCGGGTATTGTTGTCATCCCCGGTCTTCCAGATATCGCTATTGCTGGCCTTATCATAGCCAAAATAAATATGGGGAGTGACCGGCCCGAAGGCATAGGCCAGATCCACGAACCCGTTCAAGGCCGTGGTATTCTTGACCTTCCCGGAAGCATCCCGCAGATAAAGATGAAAGGCACTTTGCGTACCCAGGGCGCCACTTACGTTCTGGCCGTAGCCGATCTGGGCCAGACCGGTAAAGCCGCCGGCAGACACCTTCACCGGAAATACCGCAAACCAGGTCGTCATGGTATCATCAAAACCGCCGGGCATTTTATCCCATTTGACTTGCTGATATAGACCGGCAGGATAGAGGCTGACCAACCCGAAGTTCATGGTCAGCTTGGCAGCCACGGCCGGCAAGGTGGCATAAGAGGTTCTGGTTTGATCGACGAAGGTATTGGGTTGCAATAAGGTAAGGGCATACCCAAAGGCCTTGGACACATTCTGGGTGAAACGCACTTGCGGGTTCCGGGTATCATAAATACCGCCCCAGCCATAGCCGCCGGTATGGCTGTTATTATTGGGCCCCATGTTTTGAAAAGGATTGATGGTGTATAAATAACTATCATCCTTACCGGCCCGGATCTCGCAATTGCCGAATTTATACCACCCATAAAGTTTACGGGTTTCAATATAATTGGTAACCCCCACACCGGAGCCCGTGGTGCCGGTAACTTCTCCACCATTACCTAATTCCCAGTAACCGCCGACATTACCCACTTCAAAAGATCCTCTGACTCGGGAATTATTGGTTACCGACGTGATGAACTGGGTTTGATCGTCCACCCCTGTTAAATTCTTATCCCGATTCCAATAACCGATATCGGTCTTGATAAAGCCGCCGATATACATCTTTTCCCCTTTGGCCCCATCGATGGTGAAGGCCCCGGCCGGCAAGGCAAAGGCGATTACCAGTGCCGACAGTAAAACAAGCCTCTTCATTTTTTTGATCATCTTTTTTCTTTTCTCCTTTCCTTATCTCTTTATGGTCAATTTTAAAAAAGGTGGTCTCTTAAGTCAAGGCAAAAAGCCTTGTTCCCAGTCTTTTCACACACCTGTAACGCTTTTGTAACATTTTATTAGATATTCCCCCCCTTTCTCAAATGATAAATAAGATTGCATTGGTTTAATCAAAATTTATGCCAACCCCCATTCTTTTCAACAGTTCGATAGGCGATTTGCTTTAGAAAGGTGTTTTCTGTTTTTGGGTTGGGAATTGAGGCCCTTATAATAGTCGAAAAAGGATTGCCTTAAAGAATCCGCCTTCAGGACTATAGGGCCGGCCTTTAAAAGGCTGCCAGTATTTTTTACAACCTGTAAAGGATAATGACCTCCAGAAGCAAAATTCCCCTCTTTTGGAAGGCCCTGAAAAATTTTTTCAAATACGCTAATCCCTTAATTTCATCTCCATTTATGGAATCCGGATCGGCTTTTTCCCTTTGGTACAGACTTTGCAAAAAACAGATTTTACAAAAATTTAAAGCCAAAAAGAAAAGAAGGAGGGACTTCATTATGGCAGAGGCATCAAGAGGAAAGGGGGCCATCAAGTTTATTTTCTGGGGGGTGGTGGCAGCAGGTTTGTTCTATTATGCCTTTCACACCTATAATACCGGGCAGATGGTCGCCTGGTACTATTACAAGTCTAACGCAGAAGGCTACGCGGTTAACGCGGATAACCTAAAGAACGCCACCAAGGGAAAACCGGCACTACTGGAGATCGGTTCTTTTGAAAAGATCGAGGGACTCCAGGCCGTCCCGGTTAAAAAAGGAGACCGGCTTCCCATTAATGCCAACGGCATTATTACTAAAGAGCAACTAAAAAAGGGAGAACGGGCCACAGTGGAGGATAAGTTCGTTAAGGTGACGGTCCCGGTGAAAATACGGGAGGCCAAGGGTTTTAAGTATAAGGATACCTTTAAACACAAAGGGATCCAAACCAATCCCTGGGCCGCAGCCTGGAATGTGGGCTTGATCCTGGTCTTAGGTTTCAGTCTGGGGCTCCTGGCCGAAGGATTCACCGATATGTTTGGATTAAAATTGGAAAAAATAGATCATTTCGAAGGCGCTCATTAAAGGAGGAGATTATGTTTGAATTTTTAATCGCAGGGATACAGGCCCCCATATTCTTGTTGGTCCTGACCGGGTTCACGGTAGGGATCGTCGGGGGATTCATCGGTGTCGGCGGGGGCTATATGGTCACACCGGCCCTGATCGTTTTCGGGTTTCCGGGCTATATGGCCTCGGGGATTGATATGACCCACATCGCCGGCAAAGGCGTTGTGGCCACCATCAGACACCGGCAATTAGGGAATATCGACTGGGTGCTGGGGTTGGCTATGATCGGCGGCACCATGCTGGGCGTGGAACAAGGGGTACGGTTACTCACCTATACCAAACATTTGGGGCTTTCCGGGATTATTTTGTTGACGGCCTCGGTTATTATCATGCTCGGGCTCTTTATCTATACCCAGATCGAGACCCGTCAGGCCCATAAAAAGATGGAGCAGATGGCCAAGGACGGCCAACATGTGGGGCGCGAAATGAACGTCAGCCGGGGGCCCCGGTTCTTTCAACGGATTCCCCTTTTCCCCATTGTCCGTTGCCGGGTGGCCAAGATCGTGGTTTCCATGTGGGTGATCGTGGTCGTCGGACTGGTTACCGGGGTTCTGGCTGGATTCCTGGGGGTTGGGGGCGGTTTTATCCGGGTTCCGGCCTTGATCTATATCGTCGGCGCTTCAACGCACATTGCCGTGGGGACCGACCTTTTGGAAATCGCCGTCTCCGGCGGCTATGGGGCCTTAAGGCATTCGATGATGGGCAATGTGGATATTATCGCCGTGCTCTTCATGATCGTGGGGGCCATGTTCGGCACCCAGTTCGGAAGCATCGCCACCTCTTATGTGCGTGGCCCGGCTATCCGCTATATCCTCAGTTATTCCTTGATACTGGCCACGGTCGGGGCCTTCCTGCGGCTCGGTTACATGATGACCGGGGCGAAATATGAGATCCTCTCTTTTTTAGCTGTAGTTTTTACCCTGGGGGAGATGATCTTTTTGTGCCTCTTTATCATTTCTCTGGTGTATTTTTCAGTACGCCATAAACATGGGAAATCCGTCCCGGCCTGGATACCGTCACTGGTGGTGGCCAAATAAAAAAACAGTTTGATCAAAGGAGGAGTGAAAGATGAAATGGTTTATCGATTCAATGCTGGGTTACTGGGTTCTGCTCCTGGCTATTTCTTTGGGTGCGGCGGCCGTGGTGTACGAAGTCTGGCTCCGCGGCAACATATAAGGGAGGTGCCTAAATGAAATTATTTCAGATTGTAGGCAATTTGATCCTTTACGGATACTTGGTCTGGTCACTTTATCACTCGACCATTGTTGAATGGGATCCGTGGGATGCCTTTGTCGTAGTCTTTGTTTTGTTCGTGGCCGTGGTAACCACCTTGATGCCCGGTCTGCATGCCGCTGGGACTTCACCGGGAGTCTATCCTTATGACGACTGAAGCAGAAGCCCTGAGACATAAAATCAGGGGCCTCTATCCTAAGCGGGAGCGAGGGGACCTGACGGAAAAGGTCTTTCAGCGGGAATTGATCGAGCGCACCGTGGATCTCTACCGGGTCCTGATTAAGGACCGGCTGGCGAAAGGAGAAACCATACAAAAGGAACATCATATATCCCGGGCCCATTTTCGACTGACCCAATCCGTCTTAAGAGAACCGGAACAAACGGCCGTCAGCCTCTTTTCCACCGACCGCCGTCTGTTCCGGATCCGGTCCTCTTTCTTGCCCAGCCGCCCGCCTACGGCCGATGAAAAAGATCAGACCCGTATTGAAGAGCTTCCTTTAGGGAAGATTCATACCCTATCCCTCCGACGGCAGGTCCGATGGGGGGAGGCCGGTGTGGGAGCGGTCATGGTGGCCTTTGCTCTCCTCTTCGCCCCCTGGCTCTCCATCACCGGCCCTTTTATGATCGGATTAGGGGCGGCCGGCGTATTGCACGGTTTGCTTCTGCCCACCCGCTGGATCGAGATTATTCCGCAGGAAGGGGGTCCCGCGACCGATCCGATTTTGATTTATGCCCTGAGAAAACGCAGTGCTCGTGATCTGGTCCAGTTTCTCCAGGTCAGAAAGGGGTCCGGGTGAAAGGGAAAAAGGTCCTTCTGGTTGATGATGAGGTGGATTTCACCTCCAGCCTGGGCAAGGTCCTCAGCCGCCGGGGATTTGAGGTTAAAACAGCCGCCGACGGGCTGGAAGCCATGGTACACATCGCGGATGAACCCTTCGATGTTATCGTCTTGGATGTCAAGATGCCGGGCATGGATGGAATCCAGGTACTGACCGAGATCCAAAGGTTGGCCTTAGAGACCAGAGTCATCCTGCTAACCGGACACCTTTCCGTAACAGATGAGGAAACCGGTTTAAAGGGAGGGGCTTATGCCTATCTCTTTAAACCATTTCCCATCTTGAAGCTGGTGGGTCTGATAGAATCCGCCGCCTCAGGCAATGGGGAAAAGGCATAACCGTTCGGCGTTCAGTGATAAAATAAAAAGATCATTGCCGGCAGGCAGAACATTCTGTACTCCTTTATCTCGATTCGTTATACTAACCCACCATACTCCTGGGGAAGGTCGCGAATTATGAATAGATTCAAGGCCAAGGTTTTTCATACTTGAAGCTTGGTATCAGTTTAGGTTTTTGAAAAAACGTCGATAATCTCTCCGTCATTCCGGTGAAAACCGGAATCCAGGTTCTTTTCCTCTCAGCATAACGCCTGGATTCCGGTTTTCACCGGAATGACGGTGTGCGAACGTCAGGATTTTTCAAGTGAAGTTTCAAGTTTTTCAAAGGGCTAAATTGTTACGAAACTTGCATCTTGAAACTTTATTTTCGAACTAAGTTACAAGGAAAACCCCTTTGACCCAAGAGCCCAATCAGAAAAAGATTCGATCGAACGATTGGCTTCATAACGCCAGGCAAAGCTTCCTCTTTTTTCTGGATGCCATCGGCCTTCTTCACCGGAGTGAGGCCATAACCCAGACCGCCCAGGTGGCCCGATTAAAGCTCTACCACGCTGAATTCCGCAAACTCCTTTCAGCCAATAACAGCTTTCTTGAGACTATGGCCGAGTTGGAGCACAAGCTTCTGAATCAGGAATTTGTCGACCTCCATTATATCAAGAGAAGGGTCTTGCAGACCATTGCCGACATTCACACAATGGTGGAGTCTTTGATCGT